>JAEXBC010000491.1 GCA_023457875.1 Bacillota bacterium
GAGGTCTTAAAATACTGCTCCATCCACCTATACCCAATTAATTGTGGCGACAAAGCTTGTGAAATCAGAACCATAGCAGCGATGAGCATGGCGCCTACTCCAAAATAGACCCCTAGCTTAACAAAAGCTGGCCACTCCCTTCCTATGTATAGAATAAGCTCCCCTGCAAAAAAAGCCAGAATGCCTCCTACTAAGCTTAATAAAAGCGCTGCTAAACTAAATCTTTTGCTTCCCATTCATCTTCCCCCTTTTCGTAACTATTTTACTGTCTTCGTGACTACTTTCAATTTTATTACTTCACCTTATTCTTAGTCCTATTACAACGTTATATTTTTACACCTTGATTTCTTCGATTTCTACTATACGTTTTACTCTAAGTCGCTATGAAAGATATAACCTTCTTTAACATAGGCGTCGTAATAGCGCTGAGCTGTTGTAGTAAACACCAAATCCGAAAGCCTAAAACCCCCCATGAGCTGCAACTTTTCTATGCTGTTTTTTCTAGCATCGCTCATATAAGCTAGCTTATAATTTCTGGTGCTTTGATCCCTTTCATAGGCATAGCTCATAAATTCACTTTCCCGATCTCCAAAGAAATACTTTTCTTCATAGCGATGCTCCAAACTAGCCGTATCTAAAAATACACAAGGCTTTGAGTTCTCCTCTAAACTTAAATACAACATATCATATAGTTCGCCCTTGGCAACCACTTCTTTTTCCTCGTAGTTAATCAGCATATTGGCACGGGCGAGAAGTTCCTCTTCAAAGGATAAGCGAAATAGTTTCTCATCCTGTAAAATATACTTTTCTTCTATCGTATATAGTTTTTCTAAAATTTGCTCCTTACTTTGTCTAAAGACCGCCTTTACTGATCCCATAAACTTATCTTCTTGTAAGAAATACTGTCCTCTTGTTTTTTCTAAATGGGCTATTTTATGTTGCACAATTTTTTGATAGTACTCGTTTACATTTTGTACTAAATAGGTTTCTTCAAATTTATTAGACTCCTCCATGAGTCCTTTTAACAGTACACCAACTTGTTCCAAATTTTTGATATCCTGCTTTATTTCTTCGTAAAGTGCTTCTAAACTATCCTTTATGTAATCAATTGCCCTTAACTTAAGTTTTATAGCTAGGCATTGATATTTCAAGGTATAGATCTCATTTACAAGGTAATCCTTTACCTCTCTTAAGTACTTTTTGTCAAAAAAGCTAACTCTACTTGCGATACGCTCGCCTACTATTTGACCACTGACCTTTTCAAGGGTTTCCATGAGCTGCTTTTCCTCAAAAAGATAGCGTTTTCTTAGCTTATCCACTTCCTCTAGCGCCTCTTTTTGAAATAGCGCTTCTAGTGCATAGGGGCCATATTTTATTTGACATACAATATCTTGATAAATGCGCTGTTTGATGCGGGTAATATCACTATTTTCTTCTAGCTTTCTCTCACTTACCTTTACAAAGTTATCCTCAAAGAAAGCTTCTAAACTTCGTTTATATAAAAGCTGTTCTGTTTCCTTAAAGGTACTATTCTTTATATCCTTGAAGGTGGCATTCTGAGAAATCATACTATGAATTTCACTTAAGTTTTCTTCATGAGGCATACTCTCTTCTACCAACAGACTAAGACCTTTTTCGCTTAAGCCTGCTATTTCTAATAGGGCAACCGTGTCCTGCACGTCTTCCCCCTTAAGCTGCTTGATATAAGCCTCAAACAGATGGTATCCCACAGCAAGATAAATCCCTATGCTAGGCTTTTTCACCTTGGCAAGACTCGCGGTAGCATAACGTTCTTGGCCCTTATACCTTACATTATTAATAAAGATATTATTATTATACTGCTGCCTCGCTTCAACCAATTCGAGCTGCTTTTGCTGCTTATTCTTAAGCAAGCTCACTGTTGCTATTGTTTCATAATGTCTTTGGGCTGCCTCATCAATTTTTTGCCCATTCTCCTTTTTGTCTGACATGATAAATACCATTTGAAAGAGGGGCTGATTATAGTGAAGTGTCATTTTTAAATCATCATCTAAAAGCTCCACCGCTTTTTCATAATGATACGTGTCCTTTTGATAACACTCTAATTCCTTAAATAAACTAATGGTCATTGCTTGATTCAAAGGTGTAGCCATGCCACTTGCTTCTTCTATTAAAACAAATAAATCCATATTAATCTGCTTAAAGTCTTGTTCTAACTTCTTTCGAAGAAGGACCGTAATATCTGGTAATAGCACATTAATGGCTTCACTTCCAGCAGTAATGAAAAAAACATGAACCTGCTCCCAGTGATGAAAAAACTTGCTTTTTTCTAGTATCTTTGCCCTTACCTCTTGAAGCTTGTTGTTTAAAAGCTTTAGTGCTTTGTCATTACTTAATAAACTTTTGGGAAGTTCTCCTCTTTTCCTTTCTTTGTCTAGACAAGATAAGGGTAAGGAAAGAGAAACTTCATTAGTATCATTTGAAGAAGTATGCTTCGCTTCTTCTAGCGCTATATGTAAGTACACTACCCCTTCTGCATTCATGACATTTCTAGATAGTGTCTTTTGAATCGTATCTATACCGCTCTTCGCATATTCCCCTAACACCACAAATAAAACGGGGGATTTAGCTCGAATTTCATGATTTAAGAGTGCCTCCTCATTACAGGTACTGGCATAACTTTGTGCTCTATTGATGAAGTGTTCTTCCATGTACTAAACCCCCTTTTTTACTTGTTTTTCTAAGCTAGCTTAATTTCTTTTTAAGCTGCTTGATATAACCTAAAATATCTCTATAGAAATCATAAATTGCTCTTCCGTCAATGACTTCGTGGACTTCATCCTCAATTTCTTCTCGTCTTTGTCCATAGTTTTCAAGGATTTGGTCTAAGGTCGCTAAAAGTTCGCTGATGTCCTCACTTTGAGTGAGCTGTTTCACGCGTCTTTCTGCTTTTCTTAGCATACTTTCCTTTTCTTTTCCTGACCTCTCGGTAAATCGCTTAAACAGATGATATTCAGGATATTTATTGATTTCAAGCACATTTAATAACGGATCAAAGAGTTCCTCATCCATATCCTTATCGTACAAATAGAGGGCACCTTTTTTATAAATGGTCTTGGTGTAAAGTGCTTTCACAAAATCTTCGATTTGCTTTTCCTGTTCCTGAGCTAAATGAATAACAGCCTTTAGCTTTTCAACATAGGCTTCTACCTGCTCAAATTTTTTGAGTTCTTCTTTTAAAAGTCTTTGCTGCTCAGGGTAACGAAGCAGTCCTGAAAAAGCCATTTCTTGGTTATAGCTATTCATAATAGGCATTTTCACTACTTTACCCTTTAATCCATTATTGATTTGTTCCTGTAGTTCATCTAACGCCTTCTTAATCGCAGTAAAGTTTGGTTTTTCAAAATCTACTCCAAAGGCTGCGATTTGTTCTTCTAAATTGAAGTCAACCGCCAGACGTAGTGCATATTGATTCGCAAGGCCTGTATCTTCCTTTTTCACGATGATATGATACTTTAATGCTGCTTCAAAACGTTCTCTTAGCTGACTCACCTTGTCTTTAATGCGTTCATTTTCATAGGTGTCACCCCAAGCCTCTACAGGAAGTGGAGAAGGAAGGTTCATCCAATTTTCTTTCTCTGTCATTACGAGGTGACGTCCAACACCTTCTTTGGTGGCAATGGTTTCTTCATAAAGCTTCTCATAATTCTTAAGTGGACCATAGGCATAAAGTGGCACGCCATTTCTTGTGGTTACCCAGAAAATACGATTGGTTAGCTTACTATGTCTAAGGGAGAACTTAGCCGCTGAATTAGGATACTTCTCTTGGAAATTCTTAAGCCCCTTATAAATACTTGGCGTATTCGTTGGAACTGATACCATGGCATAATAGGGAAAATTAAACTCAGAGCTATTAGACAGATAAAAGAGTGGTACAGCATCTCTAGCTAGCTTAGAAGCAATTTGCTTTTCAACTAGTTCTGTGAGAGATTCCTCCTCGCCATATTTCATAATCAAGAATTCCTCCATGGTTTTTGAAATAAGGTCTGAGAACTTATCTGTAATAAAGTCTGAAATACTGGTGATAATATCAATTTCCGCCTCATTAATCCAGCTATCTGCTTCATCTAATAAGAGGGTCGTAAACTCAGATATAAGAATGCCTGCATCATATCCCTCTATCACCTTGTCAATATGCTTAGAGATATCCTTTACACTCACTACATTCCAGTGATAGGTTGCATTTCCCTTTTCATCGATTGATTCATCCGTCTCAAGTAAAAGCTTACCATCCTTATCAAAAATACGATTTAAAGTGTCTAGGATTTCTTTAAAAACAAAATACATCTTATTGTTTTTCTCAATCAAAAGCACGCGCAAATCTTCATAGAAGGTAATCATCTTGGTGTATTTTTCTGTATCTGCTCTTAAAATATATTCAGAAATCTTACTTTCAATAAACTCATTCTTTTTCTTTTCTTTAGAAATAAAAGCAGACTTAGCTTCTTGCATTTTTTCTATTGAAGTATCTACCTGATACTGTATTTGTTTAGGCAAATTAACCAGCTGTTCTTTTAAGGTTTCAATATATGCCTCAATGGTCTTTACAAGACAGAAGCCTTCTTTATTAACCAGCATATTAGAGGCATAGCTTGGGCCAGCTTCTGGACTAATAAATAATCTTCTTATTTCATCAAATACACTTTCTTTAAGTTCATTAGGTAGTTGGTTTGCTGCTTTGTTGTATTCTTCTCTGGCTTTTAAAAGATAGTTTTTCTCAAGCTCACTGTCCATATTAACAGCCTGAGTTTTTACCACATTGTTATAGC
>JAEXBC010000492.1 GCA_023457875.1 Bacillota bacterium
ATTTGTTTTAATTGTTCTTTTGCTATTGCCATAAAAAAGGCCCCTTCCTGATTAGAATTATTGATATCTAATTCTAGCCAAGAAAGAACCATCTATTTCATGAGACACAAAATTAATTACACAATCATAAATGGCGAAGAAACTGATATTAATAGCAATTTTACTTGGGAATAAATATTTCGTGAGATAAGTCTACTTCTTTCCTTCTATACGTTTTTTTAGTCTATTGCGTCTGTAGAAGGAAAGATCTAGCTTAACTCATTTTTACTGCAAATCCTTTAAAAAGCTTTCTAATACTTGTACTACAGCATTTTCTGTTACTTGCAAAAAATATTTATAGGCTTCATCATCAATTGGGGCATCTCGTAGTAACGAAAGCAAACTATCCCATCCCCATAATCCTTCAAGCCACAAATAACAAGTATTTCTGTACTCCGTATAAATCCCCGCCACATCTTCCGACGGACGAATATAATCAGCTGTTTCATTACCACGAACTTCAAATTTAATAAGCTCGTTTCTCACAAGACAATATACATATCCTGGATCATTTTCTGTCTGAGTCCATTTTGCCTGCCCAGCATCTGTAAGTTTAGCTAATAATTTTACGAACTGTTCTTGATTATTCAATCCTTTCATAAATTCCATATCTAAAAACTCCTCATACTAATTTAAAACATCCTAATATGTAGTCTAATTCATTTTACTTTAGCTTCAGTATAATTTTATTGCTTAGTTGCCTTCTTTTTTTGCCTTGCTAAAAAACTTAAAATTAGTGACTATATATAGGAGTTCGTTCGTTTCATGTCAGTTACCAAATACGGATTATCAACCTTCATTTTTTCAACAAGAATTCTAGATTGAGTATGGTCTTCTTTAATCATTTCAAGTTCCTGCTGCGTAATTCCTACCAATTGCATAAACTCCACTCTACCATGAACCGTGTCAATTCCACTGGCTTCAGTATCATTTACAACGAGTAGTGCTGTTATAGCAGATTCCACACCAATATGAAGCGATGTTCCATTTCCTGCAACAAATTGTAAGGGTTCAAAGAATCTTTTTCGAGTATATGTATAGCGAGCAAGATTGGATAGCATATTTATAGCCCATAAACAATCTTCCGTTAGGTCTTCTTTCAATTTTATAGTCATTTCATAGCCCCAGCCGCTCCATTCACCATCAAACGATTCTTCACTTGTATATAATTCTGTCATCCCATACGTGAGTAAATGTTTATAGCCATTTGGAGATTGATAAATACTGTAGCCATCCAAATACTCTTCTCCACCAAAAATTGCTCTCTTAGGCATGATCGTCCCATAGTGTGCGGGACTTTGATTTGGATATAGCTTATCGAATACTTCGTCAATTGCTTCCCAACCTGGTGCCCAATCTTCTTGTTCTAACATACGTTTTTTGTATTCTTCAAGAGTCACTTAATATTACCTCCAATTTATTTTTGTAAATTCTTATAGACTAATGTTCTTACCGCGTCACGGACAGCTTGCCCTAAAATGTATTTTGTACCCCCTTCAATAGAGCATCGCGAATTGAAAGCATCTCATTCTGTAATTCACTGTACCAACCTTTATAATACTTACTTTTGGTGCCTCCTATGCCATGAGGACAGCCTGTTTCTTTAGATATACTAGTGTCAACATAACACCACCAACTACAATCACTAATCGCTATTCCTAACATAGATAAATCTTGTGTGAAATCAACTAAGTGTGATTTTTGAACTATACAGTCTATATATCCCCCACCAACTGGTTCAACACTATATTGAGTAAATATTAACTCAAGTTGCTCAATTATAGCTTTCTTATTAGCCTCTAAATGCTCAAAATATTTCACCTGAACTAATAATATTCCTTATAAACTTTGCATAATTTACGCTCAGTGGAAGATCATATATTTCTTTAATCATACGCCTTTTTGCTACTATTTGTTCATTTATAACGGGATTTAAACCTTCTTTCTCATAATGTGACCAGATAAGTCCTGTTCCTCTTTTCTGCCAAGCAGGCAAATCGTTAAAATTAATACCATGTCTAAAGAGAAGTTCATTTTTTTCTGAAACTGATTGACCTGACAAAAAGTTTGTAGCTTCTAAAGCAGATTTTCCATCTTTCCTTAATCTCCAGTAACAATGTGAATTTAAAGCATTTCTGTGTGCATCCTCTTGCCTCCATAGAAAGTAATCCTCAACCTTCTCTATTGTTGGTAACTCTGAGATTCTACAATCAAAGCATCCAACATCCCCTAATAAGCTAGTAAATTTTGCACTGGCTTCGCCCGCAAGAATTGAATTTAACTTTCTAACTTTTCTACCAAATGTATCATCATTCAAGTGAAATAATAGTGAAATTTCATCACTCTGAGTAAATCCATATATTATTCGAAATCCACAATTCATTAAATGTTTAGTTGTCTCCACCATATAATCTCTAAACCTAATGTCAAACGGGGCCTCAAACTTATGCACTTCCTTCGTTAATTTCGTGAAACTTCTTCCATCAATTCTTGCTACCATATAAAGCCCTGGAAGCACACAATAATCATGCGCGGTCTCGAACACTCTCATTTTATTATCTAACAAATCAAAGTTCATTTTCCCACTCCTCAGTAATGAAATTATTATCAATGTCAATTTTTACATAATACAATTTATCAAACCCCTCACTATATGTAGGAATCACAAGCTTATTATATGTACATGCTATTCCTTTGGATGGAACAACTTCTTTTCCAACTCTATTCTCATTTCGCATTATAGCCTCTTTAATATTTGATTGAAAATAGTAACCTATTATATTAAAGCCAGCTGCCTTTGAAATATCTATATACTTTTTTCGTTCTTCAAAAGAAACATTTGTATTGTCTATAACAAAGGGTTGCTTTGCCCTTATACAAGCATCTATAAATATATCTTCCCTATATCTTGTTCTTAACATATCAAGGTTGATATGCATATGACTTTTAAAAAAATTTTGTTTATAGAATGTACTTTTACCAGTTGCTTGTATGCCTATTAAAATAACTGTTTCCATGTATTTATTCCTACCTTTATTTCTCTAGTTTTATTTTCTTTACTTTCTTGCTAGAGTTTTTAATAAAATAATGGCACCTAACGTCTTATCTCTTTTTACTATAATCTATCACCCTTATTTTCATAAGTGAATATCAAAAAACTTCCGACTACTAATTTTCACCTCTCAATATCGTATAACGTCTTCGTATTTTCTTCTCCCCCTAATTGTAACTTCAAAGCCTTTCCTCACAGCTGTGCTTTCACTCTATGAAGAGGTTTGTGCAACGAACTGAGACGCATTGTTATTCGATATCGGACGGTTCAACTATTGCGGCAACTAAGATTCTACACATTATTGTCTTGAAATTTTCTTAACTTTTCACTTAAGTTCTCAATACTTTTCATTAATATATTTTCTAAATCCTTCATATATAATTGGGTTAGCCTTCCAAAAAGCTGTATCTATTCTTAGTAACATCTCAAGAAGATCACTAGGATAATAATCCCCTTCGGCAAAAACTTATCTGATATTATTTCCAAAGCCAAAGGAACTAATATATCTAGTCCTATTCTCTGCCCAATCATTATCCGTAAATCTTCATTTGTAAACTTATTCGCGGGCTTTTTTCTTAGTGCATAACACTTATTCACTATATAAAATCAGGCTTATCCCATTCTTGTCCCTCTAGTTCCTCTATGGATTTATTTCTATCAAAACAAAAATATTTTTCCATATTTCTCAGGCCCTTCTTTAACTTAAATACGCGTATAGAAATTACTCACTCTTCATCTAGCAACTCATCACTGAGCCAAAATTCAACAACACCATCATTTTCATCTTCTGATTCTTCATGATGTATATTTTCAAGAGTCATAATAAAATCATAAAAGGAATATGCTATCAGATAAATTTTTTATTAACGTGCTCTCCTTTAGTTCCAATACAGATTTGATTTACACCTTCACCATCTGCTATTGGAATTAGCCAATCTGGAATACGCCCAATATTTTAATTACATTCTTTGCCTTCTTACTTTCCTGACATCTTTCTAAACGAACTATAGATAACTTCTCTTCAATTCTTTTAAACGACTCGCTCAAATTCAGATTCCTCCTAAAAATATCAATCACTAATTAAATAAAGTTCCATCCAACATCTCCACACGCAAGATGTTCCTAAGCACAACATAGCTCTTATATTGTCTTAAGATACATACTTTTAGTTCTTTTCTCAGGCTTTCTCTTCTATAGCTCATCATTCAATTTTTCTCATAATAGTACCGCATATCAAGAAGATCTTCGTGTTTACACAAGCCAAACAAATGAGAATGCGCAAATCTCTCTTCCTCATCATCTTCAATATCATGATACATACTCGCTTCATTAGCCATATATAAGAAGCCATAACTATTAGATGAGATGGTTAAGAAATTACTCCTCTTATCAACGTTGAGCGTGCCTTCTAGCTTCCACCATTTATGATTATTGTAAGTAATATCTGGAACTGCAACATCAATACATCTCTTTTTACTATAATCTAACATCTTCAGTAATCTCATGATCTTCTTACTACTAATCTGTGTATACTGATAGTTATAAATCAACATATCTAGATGGAATTCTGCTGAACTTGGATACCATGCATGAAACCTCTCAACCTCTTTAGCGTTGTCCTTTACTCTGATTATGCAATTATCCTGCATACTTGCTGACACTATCTTAAAAATATTTTCTAAGAAATCAAAACCCGTTGCATTTGCAAAAATTGTTGGTGTATCCC
>JAEXBC010000493.1 GCA_023457875.1 Bacillota bacterium
TGCTTTGGTTATATCAACCATGAACTTATTTCTACTTACGAAGATCATCATCTCACCCTTACAAATGGTGAAACCCTCACTACACTCTCTCCAAAATCCTACATTATGAACAAACAAAATGCGGCCAAACTACTTAGCTACGCTTATGTAGAGTATAAAAAACAGTTTGAATTTATGTGGAAAAGCTAAACGTATTATGGACCTGCCCTAGAGTGAATCTGCTCTTTAAAATCGGAAAAAACCATTGGCTTATGTATTTGTCTTTCAATAAGTTGATACTGCATAATCTTGTTTTTTACTAATACAGGCTTGGGATAGCTACTACGAGCATAAGTTCTTTTGCTCGCAGGTGATATCCCCTTCTCTTCCTTCTTCTCTTCTTCCTTCTCCCTTCTTAATAGGATTGCCGCAAACATCCCCAAAATAGGGAGTAAGAAAAAGGTGATACAAAATATCAGTTCCATAAACATATTCTCCCTCCATTTCCTCTCTACCCACATTCGCCTTACATTTTTTGAAATTTTTTCCATCTGTAAGGCTGTATCATTGTTATACCCCATATTTTTTTTTTGCGCAATACCTTTTTTTTAAAATTTTTTATATTTTTTTTAGTTAGTGTTTTGCTTTAAGCCCTTGATATTCAAGTGAACCATCATTTCTTAAAAAATCATTTATTTACTTAAACAGCAAGAAGTAGCTGCTATACCCAAAGGTATCTCAGCTACTTCTTATTGTTTTTTCTTACTCATTTTCTTATCATTTTTCATGTTCTTTTATTGCTCAGTGGCCATATGGCACGCTACTTATCTTCATCTACTCTATCCGCTGAGTGCTTAGGTAAGTAGATTCTAAACTTATTAGAAATCACGTCAATATCAATAGGAAACTTAGGACCTTCTTCTCCGTCCACATCCGTTATAAACTGCTTCTGATCTTGGTTATGACACTCAATTCTTAACTTCCCGCTGGTAAAATAATCAATGTTGGGGTCCTTCAAGTGCTCACCTTGAAGCACCTTTAAAAAGAGTCCTGGCACATCAAAGAAATTCACATCCTTAATGCACACCAAGTCAAATACACCATCCGTGATCTGCGCATACTTGGCTAACTTTAAGAGTCCCCCTGCACCCTTACCATTAAACACTAACACCAGAATATACTTCTCATGAATACACTCATGCTCCGTAGTAATCGTAATATCCATGGCCTGATAATTTTGTATTTCCTCAAACCCCTTTAAGTAGTAAGCAAACCTGCCTAACTTCTTCTTTAACTCAGGATCCACTTGATGAGAGACGCCACTAAACAAGCCCATGTTACACACATTAATAAAGTACTTTTCATTCGCCTTACCTACATCAATATAAGATAGTTCACCCGCTTCAATAAGCTTTAAGCTTTCCCTCACATCCATGGGTATACCTGCTGAGTTAGCAAAATCATTAGCTGTCCCCAAGGGCAAAATCAAAAGCGGAATATCAATCCCCTTAATACCCATCCCCGTAATGCATTCATTAAGTGTCCCGTCCCCACCAGACACTAAAATAAGCTGGGTATTCTCTTCGTCAATACACTCGATAATATGCTCCTTGATGGCGCCAACAGCCTTACTCCTATAAAACCTTAACTCATAGCCATACTCTTGCATCCGCTTTGTAATATAATCCAGTTGAATACGAATAGCCCCATGCCCTGCTTTAGGATTGTAAAGCAAAATCGCCTTTTGATCCATGCTCACCTCTCCTTCCCCAAACACCTTGTTATACTGCTATATACCTATATTATAATCCAAAAGTAAAAATCCTATAAATATTCCTAGTAAATATTCTTTCAATTAAAAAACACCCAGAAAAATGACTTCACTTTCTAGGTGTCTACTGCATTCTATAAACCAATTTTATCTTGCTAACTAATCTTGGCATTTAATAAGGCAATATCATAACTATTTTTAGCTGTAACCTTTTGAACATCCTGTAGTTCCTTTTCTATTCTAATAAAGGATTCTTTTGTGCTAGTTTTGAATTCGGTTAAATCAGCTGTTTGCTCAAAAATAACAGTGGTCTTGCGGTCAATCTCCTTTACGTTAGCTTCAATAACATTCAGCTGCGTTTGCATACCATTTATTCTTGTTTCTAGGCTATCTACTTTTGTTTCTAAGCTATCCATTCTCGTTTCTAGCTTATCCACTTTTGTCTCTATTACCTCTACTTTATCTACTAATTTCTCTAAAAGACCTATTATCTTCTCTTCCATTCTAGCAACCTCCCTCGTCTTTTATGATCTTTATTATAGCGTAGACAAAATGACCTTGCTATATACATTTTGCTTATTATTGGAATTTCTAATTTTACAGATGTTGAGAAGGCTGTTCATCTAGAACTTCTTTTTCCCTTGACCTTAAGCTATTCTTCGTAAGCTCAAGTAGATATTTACTCCAAATGCCTGTCCATACTAACAAAGTTATCCCCAGATTATACTTTTTATAATAGTGTTTTTTATAAAATATCCACATTGCCTGGTGGAAATCGTAGATAACTTTTGTTCGTCGTTTCTTAGAACTACCACCCTTGTAATGGATAATATACTTCTCAGGATAATAGACGATTTTATACCCTGCTGACTTAATGCGATAGCATAAATCAATATCCTCACCATACATAAAGAAGTCTTCATCAAAGAGTTCCACTTCCTCAAGTACAGCTTTAGGCATCAACATAAAGGCACCCATTAATGCATCCACTTCACCTATTTCATCCTCGCCTAAATGAAGAGCATCATATAATCCATACTTAATGGGATCCTTTTTGTCTAGCTTTAAGAAATAATACAATGACGCCTTAGGGGTAGGAAAGCCTCTCTTACAAGCATGATCTAGAGAACCGTCCTCTAAAATCACCTTACAGCCTAATGCGCCTATTTCTTTGTTATTCTCCATATATGAAAGGCACACTTCAAGACATCCTTCTCCTACTAGTGTATCTGAATTAAGGAGTAAAATATATTCTCCCTTAGCCATTATCATACCAATATTATTCGCTTTGCCAAATCCTAAGTTTTCGCTATTAATGATAATATGTATGTAATCTTCTTGGTTCTTAAAGTCTTCCTGAAGTTGTTCTATGCTCCCATCCGACGAGGCATTATCAACTAACAGGATTTCATAGTTAAAGGGATGCTTCTCATTAATAACAGATTCTATCGTTTGTTTGGTTAATGCATAGGTATTGTAGTTAACAATAATTATCGATAGCTTGATTTGATTGTTCATCTATGTATTCCTTCTCTATTTAAAGTATACTGTTTACTACTTATATTATAGGCAACATATAACGAGAATGCTAGTGTTGTCTATACTTACCATTTATTGTTAGTATAATAGAACCACGCCTTTTGCTACTTTATAGATTTCTAGATTCCTATTTAGAATATTGAATATTTGATATATACTATTAAATCTCTTATGGCAACTAACAATCATCATTTACAGCTCAATCAGTTGCATGATGGCAATAATGTACCTAGGTGGTATTGTAGCTAAGTCTCTTTTTAGTATCCAATAATTAATTCTACTTAAAGTGGTTCTCCTTACTCATAAATTCTTTAAGCGTTTGTTGCACCTTATCTTTTTCAGAAAGTAGCACTTCATCAATGCCTTCAAGGGGCCACAATATGCCAATATCAGGGTCATTCCACAAGATACCACTTTCATACTCTGGTGCGTAGTAATCCGTGCACTTATATTGAAAAATAGCTGTGTCAGATAGTACTAAAAATCCATGAGCAAAACCTTCTGGAATATAAAGCTGCTTTTTATTCTCTGCTGTAAGCACTACCCCTTCCCATTTTCCAAAGGTAGGAGAACCGTCCCTCAAATCCACTGCTACATCATATACTTCTCCTTCAATCACACGTACAAGCTTACCTTGAGTATGCTTGGTTTGAAAATGAAGGCCACGAAGTACACCTTTTTTAGACTTACTTTCATTATCCTGTACAAAATGCATATGAAGTCCTGCTGCTTCAAACTCCTTTTTTGAGTAGCTTTCAAGAAAATAGCCTCTGTTATCTCCAAAAACAGTTGGCTCAATAATACATACACCTTGAAGAGAGGTTTCTATAAATTTAAACTTACTCATATCACTATTCACATCCTTGTCTATTGTCTATCCATAGCTAATTTTACATCCACCTTTTGATTACCTATTGTTTTGTTTTTCTAAATAATCTCTTAGTGCATCTTCCCAGTTTCTAAAATAATTCATGTTGTATAGCTTTAACATAAAATTATCAAGTACACTATACTTCGGCCGTTTAGCTGCTCTTATATATGCTTCGCTCGTTACCTTGTTTAACTTAACGTCCATATCCGTCAAACAGAATATCTTCTCTGCAAAATCATACCAAGAGCACTCGCCTTCACAGGTAGCATGGAAGGTACCATAATACTCCGTTTGTATTAATTCTATAATCACTTTAGCTAAATCCTTTGTTGAAGTAGGTGAACCAAATTGATCTGCTACTACATTTATCTCTTTATTTGTTTGTGCTAATTTTAACATGGTGCGGACAAAGTTATGACCTTCTCCATATAACCAAGCAGTACGAAGAATAAAATGTTTTTTGCAAAAGGTTCTTGTATATTCTTCTCCCAGCAATTTACTTGCCCCATAAACACTTTGAGGACAAGTTATATCATCTTCTCTTCTTGGCAATGGATTTTCTCCATCAAACACATAATCAGTAGAGACTTGTACAAGCTTAGCACCTACCTTATCACAGACTATTGCCAAATTTTTAGGTCCTATGGCATTAATCTTATAGGCATTCTCTATATCCTCTTCACATTTGTCTACAGCAGTATGAGCGGCGCAGTTAATAACCACCTCTGGCTTTTCTAATAAAAGTTTATCTTTTACCTGGCGCAAATCTGTAATGTCTAGCTCTTCGTAGTCCGTTGCAATCACTAGGTGATTAGACTTTTCTAGCTGCGCTTGTAATTCTAAGCCCAATTGTCCCCTCGCACCTGTTATCATAATCTTCATTTCTATATTCTCCTCGTAGTGTTCATTATCGCCCTAATTGTACTTATCCGTATCACACTAATCATTTGGCCCTACTTAATAGCAATTACTAAACTTATCTATAAATAGTATATCTCAAAATTCATGTATAATCATCATCAAAACCAATTTATCTATCCTCTTCATTTATTCTTAATGTTTTTTGTAATATTACCATTTTTTATATTGTTATTTTATGTTATATTTGTATACGAAGAAAAATAAGGGGAGAAATAAATAATGTATCATAAAAAAGTAACTTTATGTTTTTTACCTGCTATTATCGTGACGCTCATGATCTTCTTTTTATCTAGTCGTAACAGTATGGCTTCTAATGCACAAAGTGGTGAGCTCACTCAATCGCTGATGTCTTTTTTTGATCCTAGCATTGCTAGTGAAATAGGTTCCTTTGACCTTACAACGAAAGAAGACTTCGACCAATTCTTTGCTACCTCCAATATGAGTCAAATCAATCAATATCTTCGTATGTTTGCTCATATGTGTGAGTTTGGCGGACTTGGGTTAATGATTCTACTTGGTTCAAAATTACTAGAGTTTACCCCCAAAAAAGCCTTTCGCTTAACTTTGATTTGGGGTGTTATCGTTTCTTTTTTAGACGAACTTTTGCAGGCTTTTGTTCCTGGACGTACTGCTAGTTTCTTTGATGTATGCAAGGATATGATTGGTATATGTGGCGCCATCTTATGTATCATTCTTATTAGTCATATCATGCAACGTCGTCATCAAAAAAGATCAAATACATATCAGTAATGGATACTTAAATAAAACCCATTTCACCAATAGGCTCCTCTTTACAATCACAGTCCATATCACTAAACTGTTCTTACAAAGAGGAGCCTATTAGCAAAAGAACAAAAGTGCTACTTACTATTACGCGTAATAATATCCAACTTGATTAACTCATACATATAGACAAATATATTTCTAATTAGTACCCATTCAATATACAGATAATAAGGAATGTGCCTAAATTTAAAGGGTATCTTTTTAACCTTTTTCAAAGTCTTAAGTCCTTCCCATGTCCCCTCTTTAAAAGCTGTAGGATAACCTCTTCTCTTAAATACCCATTGTTTAATCCAATAGCCTACTAACAAACAAGGCAGGTTGATAAGAAGCTGTAACAATGGCATATTCTTATAAATCACGTAGATGTTATTTCGCCCAGAAAGCTTTATTTTAAAATCACTATATTTTCCGCCTGATGTGGCACTTCCAATATGATAAACCTTTGCCTCTGGGTAATATATGTTTTTATAACCAAAAATATTAGCTCTATAGCAAATGTCCATATCCTCCAAATATGCAAAGAAGGCTTCATCAAAACAACCTATTTGTTCAAACACTTCTTTTCTATACAAAGCTGCACCTGCACAAGCACTAAATACCCTTTTGGGCTTCATATATGTGTCAATCGGTGCACCATCTCCTCTTTTGTGTCCCCAGCCTACAACGGTATATTCATCTCCAGCATCGTCAATCAAATCTTGATGATGGTATTGGATCATTTTACTACTTACTGCAAAAACCTTATTATCCTTTTCAATAGCTCTGAGTATCTTCTCTAGAAAATCCTCAAATAGTTCAGTATCGTTATTTAAAAGTAAAACATATTCGCCTTTAGCTTTTTGAATCCCGCAATTAACAGCTATACTAAAGCCATAATTTTTTTCCAACACTTGAAACTCAATATCAGGATAATCTTTAATCCATTCATAACTTCCATCTGTTGAAGCATTATCAATAATAATGACTTCGTAATCTTTATAGGTCTGCCTAGAGATACTCTTAAGACACTTCGGCAAATATTTATTTCCATTATAGTTTGGTATTACGATTGATATCATCTTTTCTCCTACTCCCACTCTATTGTCAGGTGCACTGCTTTTCCTTTGAGTATAATTGCACTGATCTTTATTACACAACTTTGTCTTCCTTGGCCTTGGGTGGATAAACTAACTGATTAATTGCGAAGCCAATAATGAACCATTGCATAGCTCCTAAAGAATAGCTTTGACCCAAAAGCGTCAGTTCAAAAACGCCTATCACAAATATTGTGATGAGACAACTTGCGCCTATTTGAACAGCCTTTTCTTGTCTATAACGTGCAAGCTTATGCCAAATCCAACTAAAGGCCCCAACAAAAGTGCTTAATCCAATCACGCCCCATTGTAGCATTAGTTGGAGGTAAACATTGTGAGTAGAAAGTTGACGTTCATTAAATTGCTCTAAACCTGCTGTAATCCCATATCCCTTAATCGGATGTGCCTTAATAAGCTCTATTGACT
>JAEXBC010000494.1 GCA_023457875.1 Bacillota bacterium
ATTTGTTTTAATTGTTCTTTTGCTATTGCCATAAAAAAGGCCCCTTCCTGATTAGAATTATTGATATCTAATTCTAGCCAAGAAAGAACCATCTATTTCATGAGACACAAAATTAATTACACAATCACTAAAGGAAGTGAAAATCCTAAAGATCACTTTCAAAAAGCAGCAATTCCGGCTTCAGTGCTCTCACATTCTATAGCAACCCCTTCATTGGTGGCACAAGTGATGTATCAAAAATTTGCCATGGGTATTCCTTTGCACAGACAAGAAAGTGACTTTCATCGCATGGGTCTTATCTTACCCAGATCAAATATGGCACACTGGGTCATTAGATGCTGTGATGAGTGGTTATTGCCTATCTATCATCTCATACATAATGAGCTTCTCAAATGTGAGATTATTCACATGGATGAAACTAGAATCCAAGTGAATAAAGAAGAAGGGAAAAAAGCCAGTAGCCAATCCTGGATGTGGGTGATGCAAAGTGGCATACATGAAGCCATAAAAGCAACCTTTTTCCATTATTCTAGCTCGCGAGGTGCATCTGTTCCTCAAAAACTACTTGAAGGATTCACAGGTTTTCTAACCACAGATGCATACATAGGCTACGAAAAGGTAGCTGGCATAAAAAGAAGTTTATGCTGGGCACATTGTCGTAGATACTTTGTAGAAAGCATTCCTTTGGATAGTACGGGAAAAGAAATTTCAGGCTCTAAAGGTGCTGAAGGAAGGGAATTTATCAATCTCCTCTTTAAACTTGAGGAAGAGATGAAAAATCTATCTCATGAAGAACGAAAAGAAAAGCGTCAGGAAGCTTCTAAAGCCATCCTAGAGGCCTTTTGGTCATGGGTTCTTGAGACCTCAGAAATACCAACGACAAATGACAAGCTCACTCAAGCGTTAGGGTATGTTCAAAACCAAAGAAAATACTTAGAAACTTTCTTGGAAGATGGGCGATTGGCTATCTCAAATAATCTTTGTGAAAGTCATATAAGACCTTTAGCCACGGCAAGACGTGCATGGCTATTTGCAGATACACCTAAAGGAGCCACGGCCAATGCAATACTTTATACCCTGGTAGAAACTTCAAGAGCTAATAAACTAAATGTTTATGAGTACCTTAAACACCTACTAACAGTTATGCCAAACACAGATTATAGAAATAACCCTGAAAAGCTACATGCCTACTTACCATGGTCAGAAGACCTACCACAAGAATGTAGACTAATTCACATAACGAAAAAGTGCCTCAAATAGATGCTATCTGATTTTATCAAGACAGTGTCTTTTTTTTATAGACGTCATCTTTTGAAGCACTTACAATTCAACTCGGCTTCCAGCCGAGAAATGAGAAGATAAACGCCGTGAGACATCATGAATGTTGTTTTCTCCATTCATGATAGCACGAATTTCTGCTTTGATTTTAGGATCGTTCTTAGCGTTTTCAAGTACAATACGGTTAAGTCCATGTGGATTTTTTAAGTTTTTCGAATCTGTCATTTTCTATGCCTCCTTCTTTTTGGTAGGTGTATATTCGCTCTAAAGGCACAGAATAGCAAGTCATTTTGGTAAGATGTATCAGAAAGTTCAAAGTTTTTCGTGGGATTTACTCTTATAATTTGTGAAACTGTTTTGTATTTTGGTCTTGATTAAACACGCATCATTTTTCCTGTTACATTTTTTAAAAAACTACACCGAAGACGCAAAAAGGTGTGCAGAACCATACGGGGATTCAGCACTAAAATAGACATAGCGATGGTTCTTTGTATGGTTTGCCTCAAGTTGATATAAATTATGCCTAATCCGCACATACACTTAGGCAGATTAAACTCTCGCTCCGCTTCCACGTAGTCGCTATTGCCTGATATCCAAAATCTTATGAGAATAATATAATAGCTCCTTTAGAAAAGCCAATAAACTTGAACAAGCCGTCGTTTCCTATAAGGAAATGGCGGCTTGTTTTAAAGGTGATATAAATATGGAGAATTGATAAAGATGAGTTTATGGATTGCTCTTTTAGTCTAATAAAACTTTTTCATTCAAAAATTCTTTTGCTACTTTCGCTACATCTTTTCCCTCTACATCAACCTTGTAATTAAGGTCAGTCATTGCTGCGTCATCTATAACATTAGCAAGCGCATTTAGAATATCTTCGAGTTCAGGATGTTTTTCAAGTGTAGCGTTTTTTATAATGGGCGCTGCGTAATATGGTGGGAAAAAGCCCATGTCATCGGTAAGTACCTTTAGATTATATTGTTTTATTGCACCATCCGTAGAGAAAGCGTCCGTAACGTCCATATCTTCGTTGCCAATAGCCTGATATTTAAGGGAAACATTCATTTTCCTTGGCTCGCCCTTAAATTTCATTGAATATTTTAGCACAAGTCCATCATAACCATCTTGTCTGTCAAAGAACTCATGTTCTGCACCAAACACAAGATTCTCGGAAATCTTTGCAAGATCACTGAACGTTTTTACACCATATTGCTGATAAACCTTATCGGTTACCGCAAGAGTATATGTGTTATTAAATCCTAATGGACTCAGCCATTTAATATCAAACTGTTTATTAAACTCTTCCGCGACTACTCTATATGCTTCATCAGGCTCACCGATTACATCCATTTTCAACTGTGCAGTAAGTCCTGTTCCGGTATATTCGGGGTAAATATCTATCTGACCGTTCTTGATGGCCTCAAAGCATACAAATGTGCCACCTAAGTTAAGCTTTCGCTCAACCTTAATGTCTGTCTTTGCTTCAATCAGTTGTGAAAATATTTCACCTAGTAAAATATTTTCGCTAAAATCCTTAGAACCAATTACTATTTTATCACCACCGGAACAACCTGTTAAGGCGATAGATAAAAGAAAAACGAGTGCGATAGCCAATCCCATAAAATTTTTAAGTTTCATAATTTCCTCCTTAAATAAATTTATTTAGTTCGTTTGATAAGTTTCTTTTCTATTTTTGACATACCAAAATCAAAAACAAGTGCCATAATGACGACCGGAATTGCTCCCATCAGAATATTCATCATGTTGCGTGATTGGATTCCGCGATAAATGATGGTGCCCAATCCGTTTGCACCGATGAGTACACCCATAACAGCCACTGAAAGCGAGTTTACCAATGCAATTTTAATCCCAGAAAAGATAAGGGGAAAAGAAAGTGGAATTTCAACTTTAAACAACCGTTGCATTTTTGACATTCCCATACCACGAGCAGCATCTTTTAAGTGTGGGGAAACATTTTTAAGCCCGGTATAGGTGTTACTGACAATAGGTAGTAATGCATATAACACAAGGCCGACAATCATAGTGATGTCTCCAAGTCCAAAAATGATCATCAGCAAGGCAAGCAACGCAAGGGATGGTATTGTTTGCAAAACCTCAGAAACCCAAAGTATGACCGAATCTAAAAAACGCACCCAATAAGCAATAATACCCATAATAATACCGAGTACTGATGAAATAAGAACGGCAATTGATACAATAGCCATATGTTCCAAAATACCCTCTAGCAACGCACCACTCATATTCTCGACCTCCTCAATCCACGAGGCGTAAGAATTCTTTCTAATAACCCTATCAGTCCGTTTAATATAAATGCAAGTATTGCAGAAGGAACTGCCCCTGCTAAGATATATTTCGTATTATAGGTAGAAAGACCGGTCCATATAAGATCTCCGAGCCCTCCTGCTCCAATCAATCCCGCAAGCGTAGCCCAGCTGACAATGTACACTGTAGACAGGCGAATACCTGTGATTATGGTTGGCAAAGCAATGGGGATCTCCACTTTAAACAATGTTTGCATATTGGTCATTCCAATACCGCGCGAAGCTTCCGTATAACTTTTATCGACTTCGGTAATACCGGTATAGGTGTTGCGAAGAATTGGCAAAATCGCATACAATGTAAGCACAATTATGGCCGGCAACATGCCAATGCCTATTAGAACCAAAGCAAATCCTAACATGACAAGCCCGGGGATAGTTTGTATTGTGCCTGCAAGGGCAAGAACCGGTCCGGCTACACGTTTATGCCGTGTTAGAAAAATTCCTAACGGAATTGATATCAAAATACCTATTAATATAGATATGCCTACCAATTCGATATGGCGGACCAGGCTTTTTAAAATTTCATTATAATTTTTTGAAACAAATTCTATAAAACTCATTATAATACTTCACCCCACAGAGCCTCACCTAAAGCTTTTGCCATGCTTGTTCGAGTTATTAGTCCTGCAACGGTTTGATTTTCATTAAGCACAATAACATAGTTGGATTTGGATGAAAGCAGCGTATCAAAGGCTATCTGCGCGTCTTCTTTTCTGCCTACAGTAATCACATCATGGGTAACAAGCTCTGCAATTTCTTTTCCCGGTTTGCCCAAAGCTTTTATATCCTCAATCGTTACAGTGCCGAAATATGTATCATCATCATTAAGAATTACTAGTGAATTTACATCTTTGCTGCTCATAAGTTTAATACATTCAAGGGTACGGCTTGTTTTAGGTACTTTGAAAACTTTTGTCTTCATAAAGTCCTCGGCGAAAAGCTTAGGTGCACCGTCCCCGTTATCCATGTGTTTACCAAGGAAACTTTTTACAATGGAATCCGCCGGATTTTGCAACATTTCTTCAGGAGACGCCATTTGAACAATCTTACCATTATCCATAAAAATAATAG
>JAEXBC010000495.1 GCA_023457875.1 Bacillota bacterium
ATGCTAAGGAGGGTGCTTCGATACCTTTTATTGAAGCGGTTCTTTCATTATTTAATGAGCTTGTAGATATTTTAGGTTTAATTTATCTTGAAAAAGGTGATGATGTAGAGGGGTTATCTGATGAAGAGATTAAGGCGTATATAGAAAGGCGTACTGCGGCTAAAAAGGCAAAGGATTTTGCTGAGGCTGACCGTATTCGTGAATATCTCAAAGAGCAAGGTGTACTGATTGAAGATACTAGAGAAGGTGTGCGCTTTAAACGTATATAGATGCTGGAGTATAAAGGAGATTATATGAATAAGCCAATTCAAAGTTTATTGCAAGTCACATCAGGAGTCATTTCAAATAAGGCGAATACCTATTCTCCCTTAGCCCTAGCTTATATTGGAGATGGCGTCTATGAAATGTTTATTCGCAGTTATGTATTAAGTAAGGGAAATGCGCCTGTTAACAAAATGCATAAAGCTTCTCGGGAGTTAGTAAGAGCCAGTAGTCAAGCTAAGCTTTATTATCTAATAGAAGAATTATTATCAGAAGAAGAAAAAGCAGTCCTAAAAAGAGGACGTAATGCAAAAAGTGTGTCTGTACCAAAAAATGGAGATGTAACAGAATACAGACACGCCACAGGATTAGAGGCACTGATTGGTTACTTATATATCGAAGGAAAAATTGACCGTATTAAAGAAATAATTGATACCGGATTAGAAAAATTGAGTTAGGCCAAAGAACAGGAGAAAGTATGATGCAATATAAGAAAAACCAAGGTAAACAGAGTAAATCGGGTAAAACCTATACTAAAGAGCCTAGAACATTTCTAAAAGAACAAGCAGCGTTTGAAGTGGACAACAGTCAAGATACGCCAATAGATGAAAATCTTTTATTTGGTAGAAATGCAGTTATTGAAGCCTTAAAAAGTGATCGAGAGATTGACAAAATACTCATACAAAAGGGTGAAAAAGAAGGCTCTGTGATTAAGATTATGAGTGCCGCTAAGGATAAGCATATTGTGACAATAGAAGTGGCAAAATCAAAGCTAGATGAGCTTACAGGAAGGCAAAAGCATCAAGGTGTAGTAGCCTATGTAGCAGCTCAGGAATATGTAAGTGTTGACGAAATTTTGCAAGATGCTCACGATAAAGGCGAGGCACCCTTTGTACTTATTTTAGAGAATATCCAAGATCCCCATAATCTAGGAGCTATTATACGTACAGCTCATATTGCAGGGGTACACGGCATTATTATTTCGAAAAGAAGGGCAGTAGGGCTCACAGGAACAGTGGCAAAAGCTTCCGCAGGTGCGCTTGAACATACAAAGATAGCTAAGGTAAGTAATATTTCTCAGACGGTCAAGGACCTTCAGCAAAAAGGCTTATGGATTGCATGTGCAGATATGGAAGGTAAAGTTATGTTTGAAGAAAACCTCACAGGCCCTATTGGCATTGTCATAGGCAGTGAAGGAGAAGGTGTATCAAAACTGACAAAACAGTCCTGTGACTATATTGTAAGTGTGCCTATGTATGGTAAAGTAACCTCACTCAATGCTTCTGTAGCTACAAGCCTAATGGTCTATGAGATTGTCAGACAGCGTTATTTTAAATAAAAAAAAATTATATTAGTGAAAATATTCTCATAAAGTATTAGGAAACTAGAGATTATGAGAATATTTTTTTTGTTTTAAATAAATAATAACAATTATTAGATAATAAAATGTTGTTAAATTCAATTTCCTGCGATATAATAAGACATATAAATAAAGACACTAAAAAGTAAAGTATGAAAAGGAGCTGATTGAATTGATTAGATGGAAAGATAGTTATGCAGTAGGTATAGAAATGATTGACACCCAACATAAAAAATTATTTGATATTGCGGCAGAAGGCGAAGAACTTTTATTATTACCAGCTCACATGGATAAATTCGACGATATTGTTAAAATCGTAAATGATTTAAAAGATTATATGGTTTTCCACTTTGATGCAGAACAAAAATTGATGGAAGCCGTAAAATATCCTAAATTTTTCTCACATCGTGTAGAACATCAAGATTTCATTGAGAAGATGAATGAGTTAGATATTGATACCATTGATAGAGAACAACAAGAAAAACTGAGTGAACTCATTAAATTTATGATGGATTGGCTTGTAGGCCATGTGTTAGAAAATGATAAAGCGTTAGCTGCATATTATATTGAAACGAAGAAACAATCATAAAAGAACGCGCATCATAAAAAGCGTATTGCTTGTACATAAAATAAGAGATAAAATAAGAGGCTTAAGCTGTAAAAGTTTAAGTCTCTTATTTTATCTCTTAACAAAAATCTCCCTATATTGTATACTAAAAATGATGAATACTACGTAGAGGTATATAAAGTAGGGGGGCTATGATGCCAATTCTAGAACAAACTAAGAAGGAAGAAAGAGAACTTAAGGGATTGTCAGATGAAGAACTTATTGCAAGTTATCGGTCTGGAGAAAATGAGGCAATTGATTTATTGGTTAGGCGTTATAAAAGCTTTGTTCGCGCAAAAATTAGAGCCAATTATTTTATTGGGGTAGATAAGGATGACCTTATACAAGAAGGCATGATTGGCTTATTTAAGGCAATATGTGATTATGACGCCAGTAGAGAGACAAGCTTTAAATCTTTTGCGAGTATCTGTGTAACCAGGCAAGTAAGCTCTGCCTTTAAGGCTGTTACACGTCAAAAACATATTCCGCTCAATACCAGTATTTCGTTAAATTTACCCATAGGCAATAAGAGAAGTGACGAAGAGGATGAAGGAATCACTTTGTTAGATACGATTAAGAATACTGTCTTTATGAC
>JAEXBC010000496.1 GCA_023457875.1 Bacillota bacterium
AGTTGTGACAGTTCCCATAGTATAGATAATAAATATTTCCCATGCTTCAATGGCACATAATGATGTTGTTCGCTTCTTATTATATTTTCTATTTTCTTTCGGTCATTAGGTACTACTTGCGTTAACAACTTATTGATAAAACTATTTAATTCTTCTTTACAGAAAGCTCTACTCTCCAAAAGAATCTTACATAAAGCCATTACTTCTTCATTCGTCAACCATTCTCGTTCAAACCGAACAAGATAATATCCGTTTTTTACCTTATCATATTTTATTGCAACTTCACCATCTGCAAAGTGGGCTTCAGTAATATATGCCCGAAGATCCTCTATATCTCTTTGAATAGTTTTTTGAGTAACCCCAAAACATTCAGCGAGTTGTGCTTTTTCTATAATTTCGCCCTTATTAAGACGCTCATATATACTTAACAATCTAAATCCTTTATTTCCTTTATAATCTATACTTAAATTCAATCTGCCACCTCCTCGCCATCTTAATATCATTATACTTATGAAGATGGACACATAATGGGTTTCTTGAAAAATACTTACTTTAATTTTAATTCATCATTTAGTTCATCTGTATATATCTCTAATATATTAAGAAGTTTGTCAGTATCAGGATTTTTGATAAATACCAATAACAAGCTTAGAAAAATACTCCAAGATAACTTAGCTTTCTTATTTTCTACTTGCATTATAGTGTGTCTTGAAACACCAATTAAATTAGCTAACTGTACTTGTGTTAAGCCTAATTTTGTTCGAAGCATTGCTAAGTTATCTTCCATATTTGCTGTAACTTTTTCTCGCACTAACACTACATTATTTTTTTCCAAAGCACACTCACCTCTTTTGTGAAAATCCTACCATATAAACATATCATAAAATTTTACATTTAACAATTGATACCGACAAAATGTTAAAAATAATGACTTGAAAACGTAAAAAGCACCACTCAGAGAACATTTTCTCCTAAGTTGGTGCTTGTAATAATTCTTTTATCTTTCCACATCCACGCTAGTGCCTGACTTAAATTCCACCGAGAACTTTTCCTCATAAACCGTTACCTTTTCAATCATTCGCCTCACAAGGGATTCATCGTATTCTTCTATCTTCTCCGTCTGTTCTGCAAGAAACTCATGCATCTCGGCAATTCGCTGTTTCAAGCCTTCGCGTTCCGCATTTTCTGCCATAGCATTCTGCTTTAGTTCTCGCAGATGGTCTATCTCATCAGCAAGATCATTATAATCTTCTTTAGCATTAGCTCGTTTCAATAGTTCCTTTTGCAATTCTTCCAGTTTGGCATTGATGCTTTCCTTAGAGCCTTCATCTTCCAAAGCAAGCACCGATGCAATGTTCTGCTCTAAAGCTACCAACATATCATCTTTTCCACCAAGTGCCATATTGATGGCTTTTATTACAGCCTCTTGAAGTTCAGTTTCCTGAACCGTTGGTGCATCACAGCTTTCTGGGCCATGTTCCACTCGGGTGACACATCGCCAAACAAAGGAATGCTTACCTCTGTTATTCCAAGCAATTCTGCGATATATATCACCACACTTTGGGCAATAGACAATGCTTGAAAGAGCATACTTGCTACTATAAACTCTTTTCTTTCGGTTAGCACCGCTATGAAGATTTGTTCTTCTTAGCATTTCCTCCTGCACCTGCATATAAAGGTCCCGTGGAATGATGGCTTGATGGCTATTTTCTACATAATACTGTGGAACAATGCCGTTATTTTTAACTCGCTTTTTAGTAAGTACATCCACCGTGTATGTCTTCTGCAAAAGGGCGTCACCGATGTATTTCTCATTTTTTAGGATTTTCTTTATAGTTTCTGGTCTCCATCTTGCTTTACCAGCTGCAGTTAGGATGGCATCTGATTCCAAACTTTCTCCGATTTGTTTCAGGCTTGCTCCTTGCAGATACTCCAAATAGATACGTTTTACAATCTCTGCCTCTGTAGGTTCAATAATCAGATGCCCTTCATCGTCTTTGGTGTATCCCATAAAACGATTGTGATTTACCTGCACCTCACCGTTTTGGTAACGAAACTGTAATCCTAGCTTCACATTCTTGCTTAAGGATTCCGATTCCTGCTGTGCAAGGCTTGCCATAATTGTAAGTAGCACCTCTCCCTTGGAATCCATCGTGTTGATATTCTCTTTCTCAAAAAATACAGGAATATTCTTTTCCTTGAGCTGTCTGATGTACTTTAGGCAATCAAGGGTATTCCTAGCAAATCGGCTGATGGACTTAGTAATAATCATATCTATGTTACCAGCCATACATTCCTCAATCATACGATTAAATTCTTCACGCTTTTTAGTGTTCGTGCCTGAAATACCGTCATCAGCAAAAATCTCGGCAAACTCCCATTCTTCATTTTTTTGTATGAAATTGGTGTAATGCTCTATCTGTGCCTCATAACTTGTAGCTTGCTCATCGCTGTCAGTACTTACTCGGCAGTACGCTGCGACTCTGAGTTTTGGCTTATCTTCCATTTTTACCGTATTGCCTACACGCTTTCGTGCAGGGATAACTGTTATGCTTTTATTCATCTTCTATCACCTCAATCAATCCATAGGCATATTCGGCCTGTGCAAATGGATCAGAATATTTTAACTGTACCCTTGGCACGGTAAAACGCACCATTGGCTTTGGTTTTTCCTGCTTTTCAAGTTCTCGTATTCTTCCAAGAGAACCTGCCCTTGCAATTCTCATTTCTTCAGCTTTATCAAATGTTTCTTTATCAATTATGGCAGGGTAAAAGTCATCTCCAAGATAGCGTCTGTTTCTAAGTAACTTTCCAGCACTACTATGAACTAGCTTTAAGCCTACCTTTTCAGAGGCTACCTTAAGTGCCAATCCGGAAATATATCCTTCGAAAAACAATCTGATTTTATTGGCTTGTTCTTCATCAACCACTGCTTTTCCGTATACGATTTTGTATCCATAAGGTATGTGTGCCATTATCCCACCATCCTTTCCTTAAGTTCTAATCCACATTTTAATACGAATACAACTTCCTCTCTTGAAAGCACCATAATGCTATCCACGTGG
>JAEXBC010000497.1 GCA_023457875.1 Bacillota bacterium
AGTCTCTCCCCCAATCTCTATACGATTCTATAATCTGCTTAAGCTGAAATTGATTTGTATAAACAGCGCCTCCCTCTCCCATAGTAATATGGTGGGGTGGGTAAAAACTAGATGTACCAATGTCCCCAATAGTTCCTGTATAACGCCATTCATTATTATAAAAATACTGTGAACCAAGAGCGTCACAGTTATCTTCAATAAGCCATAACTGATTGGCATCACAAAACGCCTTAACTGCCTGTAAATCAAATGGATTACCCAAAGTATGCGCCACCATAACCGCTTTCGTTCTTCCATTTTTTGCCTTTTCTAGCTTAGAAACATCTATATTATACTGTGGTATGGTCACATCAACAAAAACAGGCACTGCTCCATATTGAATAATAGGAGCTACAGTAGTAGGAAATCCTGCTGCAACCGTAATGACCTCATCCCCCTTTTTGATACGACGATCACCCAATTTAGGTGACGTTAATGCCATAAAAGCTAGCAAATTTGCTGAAGAACCTGAGTTAGTTAATGAACAATATTTTACTCCCAATAAAGTAGCAAACTTTTTTTCAAATTGCTTTGCATATCGCCCTGTAGTTAGCCAAAATTCTAATGCTGAATCAACTAGATTAACTAATTCCTTCTCATCAAACACTCTACCCCCATACTCAATGCGATCTCCTTCACAAAATGATTCTTGCTGATTAAACGCTATATGATAATAACCTTTTACTTGTTCTAAAATATTCTTCTTAATCTCCTCTTTTGCGTATCGCCTATCATTATATGTCACTTAATCACACCCTACGATTCTGATTTTTTAAGTAATTAAAGTATACACATAATATAAAAATAAATCAATTTATATTCAGTTATTACATATTTATTTGTTACTTATTGTCCTCTAAAACTTTTGAGTAACTTTATTTAATCTCATTTCCCATTTTCTCAAAAACGGGCATCTCACATGGTCTGGTACCAAGAAGTGACATCAAACCCAATACTCTGTATCACGTTGGAGAACGAAATACAATGCTATACAGCACGACTAGAATATGTGACTAAACAGCTTCAAATAAAGGTGAGTCTATAGATTTCAGATATTCTGTCATGGTCAGCAAGTATTCTTGAAAAGTGTAAAAACCCAAATACGCCACAAGACTAGTAAAAGTATACTAGCTGTAGCGTATTTTTTGTAGGCATACTTGAATTGACGCTTATACAGGATCATAATATATACATCAAAATGCCTCATCTCGAATGCGTTTCAACTTAAGTTCTATTCATTTTTCTTCGCCTTATATAAACAGCACGTCTTCACATGATACGAGAGGATAGTATGTATTTCGTTTCAAGGCTTTATCTTCTCGGGATATATCAATGTCTCAGTATTGTTAATACAGCTTGTAAATATTGCATTGTTCACTATATGGCCTTACAATCTTTTCTAACTGATTTTGAAAGACATAGGTTCCAAGCAAAATTCCTTCCACTACACCTTCATGAATATCACCTGTGTCAAAAGCAGAAATGGTCTTACCATGCATTGTATATTTATGTTTTCGCACATCACTATCATAGAATTTAATTATATTTTTCTTTGACAGTGATGTATTGGCTAAAAGCATAGATACATGATGTCCTGTTCCCCAAATTGCCAGCTTCTCGTTGTCAGGAATCGCATCAATTTTCCTTGAAATATTTTCTAGCTCTTCCTGATTAATCTGAATATATTTATCGAGTAGCTCAACACTTGAAAAAATAGGTTTCATATTTAAAGACTTTCTTCCAAGTTCCCATACAGTATCAATTGCAGGCCATCCAGCTGGGAGTCTTTTTTCAAATCCGTATTGAAGCTGGGCATCCACTAAACCATATCCTACTGCAGTCATGATGCTATTTAGTCCTTCAAGTGTAAAATAATTTACATGCTCTTCACAGAACAATCCAAACGGTTCGTTTATATATTTAATATCTAATGTGGGGACTTCTATAAAAACATATTTGCTGTTTATCCTTTTTAGTTTGAGAAGAAAATTATATGGATCAACAATATGCTCCAAAGTCATGGATAAAAAAACCAAATCATATTTTTCCGTCACTGCTTTATCAAAATATTCCTGATATGTTCCATTAAACATATCTAAGCCATATGTTACTTTTGCTAACTTACAATTAATTGTAGATGGTTCTATTCCAAGAAGCTTCTTTCCTTTATACAGGCTTAAGTTATATCCAGAAGCAGCTCCCACCTCTACTACAGACTCATACTTTCCTTCTATAGATCTGTCAATAAATTCCTTCTGTACTATACATCTACGCGCATATTCACTCCGTTCATCTAAAATATACTTTGATGAATCGTACTCAAATTTGCTTTCATTCTTATAGCGCTTTGCCAATTTTTCGTCATCAAATGGGTTTTGAGTGAATATAAATCCGCACTTTTCGCATATGCCAATATGTTGAGTATAATCATGAGCCATTCCAAGTATATCTTCGTTCTTCTGGGAATAAACCGTCCTAATTTTACTATTACACACACTACAATGTTCGATCACCTATTATTTTCCCCCTTGCGACTTTTTTCTCTATCATCTTTTATTATTTTTTATTTTGTGTTGGAAGTATATTGTCACAATATATACTATACACAAAATAGATTTAATTCTCAACACTAACATCCGTACTAGATAATGGTTCTTCATAGTATTAGTAATCCATAAAATATTTTTCTATTACTTATTTAACTTTACCTATGCAAAGGTTTCTTGAATAACTTCAGCTATTTCACCCCAAGCAGCTTGACTTTTCTCTAAGGTAGGTAAAAGAAGTTGGAAAACATGTGACATTCCTTCATAAGTAGACTGCCTTACAGTAACACCTGCCTCTTTTGCCTTTTTGGCAACATTCACTGCATCATCTAACAATACTTCATAAGAACCAACTTGAATAAGTAAGTTAGGAAAACCACTATAATCACCATGTATAGGTGATACGTAAGGACTCTTTAAATTTGCCTCAGCCATATAGGTTGGTTTAATAAGCTCACTACTCATGCTAAAGCCTTGTGAACCTAATATGAGATCTTTATCCTTATTGGCTTCTCTGGAAGGCGTTCCTCCCTCTATATCTGCCCATGGCGAAATGGCAATGACTAATTTAGGTAGCTTGATTTTTTGATCCTTAAGATATAAAGTGGTTGCTAAAGCTAAATTACCTCCTGCAGAATCTCCTACAATAATGATCTTATCTGAATCATACCCTTGATCTATGATCCACTTATAAACCTTGACCACATCTTCTAATGCACTTGGATATAAATGAGTAGGTGCTACGCGATAGTCTATGGTAAATACCTCTGCCCCGCCTGCTATCTGGCTATAGCCTATTGCCCCATCTCTATAAGCATCGATAAGTGCAAGTATATAACCTCCTCCGTGAAGTTGAATGACAACTTTATCTGTTTTCTTTTCTTTTGGCATTAAATGCTCAACAGGTATGCCTTCTACTTCAAACTTCTTGTATATGTATCCTTCTGGTTCTTTCCAGTCAGAGGGTATAAACTGTCCTACTGGGCATCTGTCAATCCCTTGTATACTAGGCTTAAGCATTTCTTTAATTTGTTCTTGATTCATATCCTTTGTTTACCTCGCTTTTTCTTTGTAAATAAGTACTTGGTACTTTTCAATATAAGTTTAACTTATTTATAACACTTTTCCTATTATAAATATTTCCTAAATTGCAATAACAAGTTGAACTAGTTGTGTTTTTTATTTCACCACAATATTTATAC
>JAEXBC010000498.1 GCA_023457875.1 Bacillota bacterium
GATCTGCTTCTTCTAAGGCTTCAATCACTTCTGGGGCTGGGTTTGGCCTCTCAGGTTCAAGACGAATTGTTTGTATGTTTTTTCCATACTTTTTCCCATATTCCACAATTTGCATTTCACCTTCAACATGCTTTTGATTCTCAAACACTGCATGTAAATGAACATTTTCTAGCGTTACAGGTAATACCTTTCCCGTAATAGCCAGTACCTTGCTCGTTACACGTACTGCTTCTTCAAAACCACCAGTAATATCTGTAAGCGCCGCAAGAAACAAATTTCCAAAGTTTTGTCCACAGTAGCTTCCTTCTGGAAAGCGGTACTGCAAAAGTTTTTCCATGATAGGCCCTGTATTCGCTAAAGAAACGATACAATTACGAATGTCTCCTGGAGCAAGCATACCCATTTCTTCCCTTAGAATCCCAGTTCCTCCACCATTATCGGCAACCGTAACGATAGCTGTAATCTCTGAAGTATACCCTTTGATACCTCTCAACATAGTAGATAATCCTGTTCCGCCACCTATTACAACCACTTTTTTATTTTGCAGCCTTTTTTTCATATTTATTTCCCTCTTTTACTATCCTTCTCTATATCTCTATGCTGCCAAGTAACGGTATGCCCCTCTTTTTGTAAATATTCACGGAGTGCATTGGCTAAGGTTACAGAACGATGTTTTCCTCCTGTACAGCCAATGGCAATAACCAGTTGATTTTTTCCTTCTTTTTTATAATGAGGCAGTAAAAAGTCTATCATATCTACCAGCTTATCAAGAAAGGTTTGTGTCACCTCAAACTGCATGACATAATCACTCACAATCGCCTCATTTCCAGTGTGTTCACGCATTTGTGGAATGTAATAGGGATTTGGTGCAAATCTCACATCATATACAAGATCTGCATCGATGGGTATCCCATATTTAAAACCAAAGGAAATAATAGTAATCATTAAGCTATCAAAGGGTTTATCTTCACAGTAAATTTTGTAAAGCACCCCCCTTGTATCCTTAGGAAGCATATAAGAGGTATCAATGATATGGGTAGCCTTTTCTTTGATATCACGTAATATCTCTCTTTCTTTTTGAATACCTTCTTCGATTCTTTCACCCCGTGCCAAAGGATGTAGGCGTCTAGTTTCTTTAAACCGCTTAATAAGCTCAGCATCTGTACAATCGAAGAAAACGATTTCATAGGTATGTCCACTAAGGGTTAACTCCTGCAAACTGGTAAATAAATCATCAAAAAGGCTGCCTCCCCTTGTATCTATACCAAGAACCACCTTGCTTAGCTTATTTTGCTGGGAAACAATCAGTTCTGCAAAGCTCTTAATGAGAGTAGGTGGCAAATTATCTACGCAATAGTAGCCCATATCTTCAAAACAGTTAATCGCACTACTTTTTCCTGCTCCTGACATCCCTGTTACAATAATAAAGTTCATCCTAGCCCCTCCTTGCCCATACTGTCGTCTGTTCTATTATTTTCATCTCATCTTTTATTATACTCTCTTTATATAAAGGTGTTGTTAAGTACGCCACGAGGCTTTTTTTCCTATTATAGCTTAAAGCCTAGGGTCTTAAGCTCTGGCTCTAGCATCACGTTAAACTTCTGATAAACCCGCTCTTGCACATCATGAATCAGTTTTTTCACATCTTCGCAAGTCGCCTCGTCCACATTCACTACAAAGCCGCAATGTTTGTCGGATATCATAGCGCCACCCACCCGATAGCCTGATAGCTGGCTGTCCATAATGAGCTTGCCGGCAAAATAGCCTTTAGGTCGTTTAAAGGTGCTACCTGCACTGGGCATATCAAGAGGCTGCTTATCCCTTCTTCTTTTAGTAAAATCCTTCATCTTCTCCAGGATTACTTCATAATTACCCTGATGAAGTGCTAGGGTTGCACTAAGTACTATATAGTGTTTCACCTGAATGATACTTGTTCGGTAACCTAAGGCTAAATCTTCCTTAGAAAGTGTAAGTATTTCTCCCTCTGGTGTTAAAACTTCACTGGAAATAAGCACATCCTTCATCTCGCCATCATAGGCACCTGCATTCATAACCACTGCTCCGCCTAAGGTCCCTGGGATACCATGTGCAAACTCTGCGCCTGTTAAATGATGTTCTAGCGCCTTATTAGCTACTTTAGAAAGTAGGGCACCTGCCTGAGCTTTAATCTGATTCCCATGCACCCAAACCTCTGAAAATTGGCTATAGAGCTGAATCACTACTCCTTCGTAGCCTTCGTCTGCAACCAGCAAGTTGCTTCCATTGCCTAGAATAAAGTAGGGAAGTTGCTCTTTGTTACATAGTTTGACAACCTCAGCCACTTCCTCATTTGAATAGGGTTTGACAAATAAGGCAGCTGGTCCTCCAATCTTAAAGGTCGTGTTGTTTTTCATCGGTTCATTTATGAGAATTTGCTCTTTAGACAGCTTCTTAAGCAATAGTTTTTCAATTTTGTTTACATCCATTCTATTCTATCCACTCCTTATGCACAGGCTCTTTTTTGCCTTGCGCTAGTGATTCTTGATGCTTCATGTTGTTATATTCTATTAAGCTCTAGCCTATTGTATCACACCTTTATGGTAAAAACATTATAAAATCTCTCTTACACTCTGAAACTAGCAAGGCTTCCTTTTGTACTAGTGGTAATCTCTAAGCCTATAGGAATCTGTTCCCTCAGCTCCTTCACATGGGAAATAATTCCTATGAGTCTTCCCGTATCTTGAATATTTAATAGGGTCTTGATGGCAAGTTCTAAGGCTTCCTCATCGAGACTACCAAAGCCTTCATCAATAAATAAGGTATCTAGTGGCGTAGCTCCTGCAAGTCTTTGAATCACCTCTGATAAACCAAGGGCCAGTGCTAATGCCGCCATAAAGCTTTCTCCCCCTGATAAGGTGTTGACCGCTCTTGTTTCATTATTATAATAATCCCTGATACCAATATCTAGGCCCGCTTGGGCATTTGCCCGAGACAAGTCATTACTTCTAAAGAGTTCATAGCGGTTGTGAGTCATGGGACGTAGCTTTCTATTGGCACTTTTTAATACCTCTTCAAAGATACTACTTTGGATATAACGTTCAAAGGACAGCCCCCTCTTATTCTTTCCCTTTGCAAGACTACTGAGTTTTTCAATTACCTTCTGTTTTTTTACCATGCTCTTAACTTCATCATAAAGGCTACATAACTCGGATATAATGAGCTGATGCTTCTTGCGATACCGATTAGCTTCACTCTCTTTTAAG
>JAEXBC010000499.1 GCA_023457875.1 Bacillota bacterium
CAAAAGGTCTTCCGCAGAATACTTTAAAATATCTTTCACAAGATACCAGATTTTATTATTTTTATTCTTGGATGCGTCTTCCTGCGTTAGAAACTTGAACTCGTAAGAAATGTCATCATCATCTGTCTTTTCGCTATGCAGGTCAAAGTACAATTCCTTCTTTGGAAATGCATCATCATTCTTCCATCTCTTGTTTGGTAACTTTCGACTTATACTTCCTTGTAGTGCAATGTAAAGTGATGTGAGCCTTTGCTGACCATCTAACACTGCCCATAGGGTTTCATCTCCACTGCCAATTGGAAACGGTTGTGGTGCTGCCGGATTCTTATACATATCACGGTCATGGTAATCTTTGATGAACTCATACATTGAATATTCTTTTTGATTTACTATTGTCTTTTTTACTTTCCAAAATAAAAAAGTTCCAATAGGATAACCAAGCATAATGGAATCCATCAACCTTGTGATTTGAGAATCCGCCCATACATATTTTCTTTGTATAGCGGGAAGATAAATTCTTCTGCTATTAACATCTTCGATTATAGCTCTAATACTCTTCTTTTCGTATGCCATATATACCTCACTAATTGCCTATTTTTATCTGTTCTCCATCTGGAAGGATAAATGATTGCTCAAATGTAACTCCCATTACATCTGCAATTTGTTTTAATTCATCGAGGGTAACTGTATCTCGTTTCATTTTTTACCGAAGTTCTGTGGTGTCTGACCAATCCTTCTTGCAAGTTCAGAAACACTTATCAACTTAACCATATAATAAACTTACATTCAATTAGTTCATATTTAATAATACTTTATTTGCATCTTCAATTGATTTGTTAATGGCTACAGAGTTTACTTTATTGCTATCAGTTTCATTTTCTGAAACTAAAACAAGTTTTACTTTACACATATTAAATAACACACCAACAAGCAAGGCTGTATTTTGTGTTATTACTTGCTCCTCTGAAGTAAACATATTCCAATTAGTCTTTCCATCAACTTCAACAATAGTGCGAAGTTTTTCAAAATGTTCAATATATATTCTATTTACCTTTGTTAATGAAGAGTAAAACTTTTCAGCAGAATTAAATAGGTCATCTAAGTATAAACAAATTTTATCTATTTCGCCTTCAGCCTTCTTCATTTGAGACCAAGCCTCATCTGCTTTATTGGATAGTGATGAGCCTGTAATATTAAATATTATGCCCCCAACAAGTAGACCAACTCCAAGTGTCGCACCACCAAGTATGGCACTTCCAAGAGCCATTCCACCTCCCCCAGCAGCAATTGCACCACCACCTAATGCTGCAAGTGCAGCATTTGTAGCAGCAACACCACTTAACGATGCAATTGCTGTTCCTGTGGAAGCTGTTCCTAGTGCCATAACAGCAGCTGTTGTTGCTCCAGCAGCTGCAAATCCACCAGCTGTCCCAACTGCTGCTCCACCAATTCCTCCTAATAACAATCCTGCACCTACAGAAACCTTTTTCAATTCCTCAGCGTTATATTGTGGTAATACCACACCAACCTTATCGAATGTTTTAAACTGTGGCTTATTATGTATTTTTTCAAAAACCTGTGTAAATGCTTCAAAACTATTAAGTATTTTAAGTTCTTCCTGTCCAACTTTGTCCATTTGCTCACTCGTCTTTTTGCTTTGTTTTTCAAAACGAGCAATATTTTTTTTATGACGTGAATCTGCTAATTGCATTGTTTCATTAGCTTCTTTCATCTTCATTCCACCGCGTATTCCACTACCTACCCCTGCAGCTCCTGCAATAGCAGCTCCTATTCCTATAATTAATGGTAAAGGCATAATTATTCCTCCTCAAACTTTTTTAATATATTTCACACTTCATGGTTAAGTTCTTCATACTTATCATAAGTCATAATGTCTTTAAAATACAACTCGTAGCTTTTATCAACACAACATAAAATTGGTCTTGTCAAATATATGCTACATAAATTTCCACTTAAATATTTACATATACCGTCACCATTGTGAAGTTCATCATATACTGGTGACTTATCAAGATTTCTACAACACTGCCCACACTTATCACATTTAAACATTATTCAAATACCAAAGTGAGATTTTTATTATTCATAAAGTTATCAAAATCTCCTTCCCATGGAATTGAAGCACCTATCAAATTCAATGCTTTCTTTAGCAATGTATTAAGTTCATCTTCATTTTTACTCTCTGTGAGATCTGAAGCAATATTAGAATACATTAAAGTTTCTTCTTTAAATTTATCAAGATCAATATTCATTAATTCAGCAGCATACTTTTCAAAATACTCTGCTTGCCTATAAAAGTAATCAACTTCAGTATCAATTGTATGTATCTTATTAAGAGTACGTACAAGTTTATTCATAATTTCACTTCTATCAAAAAAGTAAAGTAATGTACAACTTAAAATACCTGTAACAAGTGCCCCACAAAAAGTTTGAATTATATCACCAATAATAGGTATTCCTGCTATAGGTGTTTTACTTAAAGACTCTACAACAAGACTACCTGCTACAACACTTGCACCTGTTGCAAGAATCTTAACAATTGCACGTATTCTTTCACCAAAAGGGAGATTATCGGAATTTATAAATAGCACTTTCCCCGCTTGTACAACAGATGCATATGATTGCCTAATTACTTTAACAACATTTTTTGCTGTTGTAAAAAATATATTGCAAAGTGTAGTAGTAAGACTTGATAATGCTCCTGCAATTGCACCTTCTTTGAATTTTTCAAACAACTCTTTATATTTCCCTTTTGCATTTTCAAATCCGCGTTTAATACCATTACCTATAGCTGTTAAGAGTTTACCAAAATCAAACTTGTTACCCATATTTTCAAATTCTTCCTTTACTGCAAACCACATTTCCGCAAACACAAATCCTAATGCTTGCCTAAGTCCCATTCTTACCCCAACATTTCCTGCTGCAAATGTAACATCTTTTGCAAATTGAGGGCTAGTGTAATATGCTTTTGCAAGCTTTGCCTCATATGACTTTCGTGCAATAGCATCGCTCTTTTTCATATTTGCTTTTTGTTCGTCAGTGTATTCATCTCCATACTTATCCAAAAACTTATCCATTGTATCTGCTTTTTTTGTCCTATTAGTGTGAGGATTGGTTGCATTAAGATTTTCCTCACTATTTGCAAGATCTGTTCCTTTAAGTCCCGCTAATACACGTCCTCTATCATCATGTATTTCTTTTGCAGACATTACGTGATCAAGGTCACTCTTTTCATTAATTCTAATTTTCTCTCCAGTATAAGCATCATATAGGTTTCCGTTTTCCTTATCTCTTTTAATTTGACGATTTTTTTCTATATAACGTTTATCGCTATGATATTCGCCTGAATTATAATCACCTCTATTGTCATAATTTGATTGGTTTACTTCGCTTTTATAAGTCATTTTCTCATCTTTACCAATTTGACGGACATTATGGATTGTATCTACATCTCCTCCATGCTGATCCTTAACAAGAAAATCAAGACCAAACGATGAAATTAAACTTTCAACAATAACCCTCTCATATTGTTTGAAAATACTATCCATAACATTATCTTCGGGTTCAGGGGAAAACCCATTATTTGATTGAGTTACAAAACTCCCTGTCATTTTTACACCTCATCTCTGTTAAATTGTTCAATAATTTCTTTAGCTATTACTTTGATTCGCCTTTTAAGATTACCCTCAGAATTACTCACAATTTTTATATTATCAACATCTTCGTCTATCTGATTTACTGATTGTGAAGATAAGTGCCGAGTATAGATGATATTTTTAACAGCCTTATCTTCTAACAAAATTTCTTTTTGAAATATACCCTTATACTCAAGGTTAAAGACTATAGTCAGTTCCATATCTTTGATGACCTCTTGCAATCTTTTGATATTTTCTTTAGACTCAATCTTCAACTTATCAGGCTTATTTCCATTTTTGCTCCCCTTATAATAAACCGTTTCACATAAATTAATAATTCTATACTTATACCTACAATTATATTTAAAATAATTAGCCAAACTTTCATTAGCTTGTAGTTCCAAAATCAAACATTCTAGATGTGCTCCTGTAGCACCACATACGGGTTTATTTAATATTTCTTCAATTTGACCTGGACACAAAAATACAAATGCAACTTTATTATCTTTTTCACCCTTACAATAACTAACTGTAATATCTTTTGAACACATAATTATCCACCTATAAATCTACGTTTTTAATCCAATCTCCTTGACTTCTAAGCCACATTTGTATGCCCTTACCATAAACCTCGGCACGAATTTTGTATACACCATCATTTTCACTGATTATTTCAGCCGTTGGAAGCCTATCCAATACAGCTTCCAGAGATGGTCCACTAAATTCAAAAGTAACTCTTTGTAACTCACCAGAGTACATAAATTGTACCCTCTTTCTAAACTCACCTTCATTAAATTTATCTTTATATGGAATGTTAAAATGCTGTTTTGTACCTTTTAAATCTGTTATTCTATCAATTCGAAATACTGTAGGAAAATCCTTATTTCCATCTGCCATGTAAGCTATTAGATAGAAGTAATATTCAGAAAACATTATTGCCACTGGCTTAACCAAACGCTCATTGGTAACACCATCTTGTCTTGCATATGTAAACCTTGTTAATTCACTATTTATTATAAGTTGTGACAGTTCCCATAGTAT
>JAEXBC010000500.1 GCA_023457875.1 Bacillota bacterium
ATCCAATACTTCTTCTAGGCTACCATAATCATTAGGGCCCTGTATACTTTTAATTTTAAACTTACGATAATCACTCTTCTTAGGCTTTCCACCTTCAAAAACCACCATTCCACCTACAGATTGTACGCCTTGGGTGTTGGAAATATCATATGCCTCCATGCGATAGGGCATCTGCTTAAGTCCCATGGCTTCTTGTATTTGTTCCAATGCGCCTTTTGTACGCTCTTGTTCTTTCTTGATTTGATCTCCAAATTGACTGAGGGTAAGCTCAGCATTTTTCCTTGCTAATTCCATCAGTCCATGTTTACTACCTTTTTGAGGCGTAGTCATTTGAACCTTACTTCCTTTTTTCTCAGCAAGGTAGCTTTCCAAAACCTGTATTTCACTAGGCACCCGCTCAATAACAATTTCTTTAGGAATAAAAGTTGCATTGGCATAAAACTGCACCACAAAATCTCTTAGCACCTCTTCAATACTTTCATCCTCTGTGTCTTGCAAATAAAAGTGCTCCCTTCCTACCATCTTCCCTTGCCTAACGAAATAAACCTGAACAAGGGTGTCTTGTGGATTTTTTGCAAAGGCAATCACATCTTGGTCTAACATACTACTCATGATGGCATTTTGCTTTTGCTCCAGCTTTTTGATTGCACTAATTTGGTCTCTATAGAGGGCTGCCTTTTCAAATTGCAAGTCACTAGAAGCCTGCTCCATATCCTGTTGAAGCTTTTTGATAACATCATGGTACTTGCCGCTTAAAAAGCCTATAATCTCTTCTACCATCTTTCCATAGTCTGCTTGATTAATGGCCCCTATACAAGGTGCATTGCATTTTCCTATATGGTAATTTAAACAGGCTCTTTCTTTTCCTATATCTTTAGGCAACTTTCTCATACATGTCCTAAGTGGCCATATGTTTTTAATCAGCTCCACAACCTCCCACATTGAAGTTGCGTCTGTATAAGGGCCAAAATATTTAGCCCCATCTTTTTTCATTTGTCGCACAACTAATAGCCTTGGAAAAGCATCCTGAATATTTATTTTGATATAAGGATAATGCTTATCATCTTTTAAACAAATATTGTATTTAGGATTATACTTTTTTATGAGATTGCATTCTAATACCAGTGCCTCTACTTCCGTACGGGTAATTATATATTCAAAACTAACAATGTGTTCCACCATTTTTCTCACTTTAATAGAATGGTTTTTAGAATGCTGAAAGTATTGTCTGACTCTATTTTTAAGATTAATGGCTTTTCCTACATATATAATTTGCTCCATATCATTTTTCATGAGGTATACGCCAGGTTGCTCAGGCAGTCTTTTTAACTCTTCTTCTATATTAAACATATCTGCCTCCTTTTTGTAGCCTTTATTTACTTATTATAACATATTTTGAGTTACTACTATACGATGTTTATGTTTTGCGTTCTATTATTACCACATTATTACATTTTTATTAAGATAGCATTTTTATCCAGTCAATTCATTGATATTTGATGTTTTATTGTTTATACTAGTGATTGATAAATAAATTATTTGTAAAGGGGAGTCTATTATGAAAATGAGTAAAAATTACAAAAAACTTTGTTTTATACTTGGCATTTGCGTAATATGTAGTGCTAGCATGATGAATGCAGCTAATTATACAAAAACATTAAAAGCTACATACAACAATATTCAAGTAAACTACAATGGCGTTACAAAATCACTACCTATTGAACCTTTTTCAGTGGATGGCACAACCTATGTACCATTACGTGGGGTAAGTGACATCATGGGTGCTAAAGTTGAATGGAATGGTACGACTAAGACCGTTATCATTACAGACAATAAATCGGGTTCTAGCTACGATACAACAGCTCTGCAACAACAACTTGCTACCGCTAACTACAATGTAGCAACCCTTACCCGTGAACTTGAAGCTGCCAAAGCTGAACTTGCAACCTATAAATCTTCAGGTACTAATAATCCAGGAACGACTACTGGAACTGACATCACACTGGATCAACTTGCGGCTACTGAAACCTATTTAAAGGATAACTATGCTACATACTTCTCTAAAATTAATTTAGATTTTGATTTAAAGAAATCCTCAAATAAATTTGTCTTAACCATTTCTTATAGTACTTCAAAACAAAATACTGAATTTGAAGGTCTTAGTGATTCAAAAGTTAAGAGCTTTTTAAATACAGTTTGTGGTTCTTTAGTAGAAAGACATAAGGGTATGGCTGTGGAAGGAACTGTTGAATACACAAGAAGCAGTGAGCAAAAATACGACTTTACCTATTCAAAGACAGGTGTATTAGACTACGAAAGAGTTGTCAAATTAGATGAATCTGACGTTAAAGATAGTATCGATGATTTTATTGACGATGAAGCTTCTTTCAGATCTGATAGTCTTGGTAAACTTACTGAGAATGGTATTTCAGTATCTATTAACAAAAACAAAGAAGAAATCACCTATAAAATCTACATAAATGCGCCTTCTGATACTTCAAAAATCACAGCTTGGAATAATAAAGTAAGTAGAGATGATGATGATGATTTAGAAGATTTCATGATTGAATTAGAAGAATATATTCAAGAGACTTATAACACGAAATATACTGTTGTTGGATATATTTACGATAAAGCTAGTGATACAAGAATAGCACGTTATGATGCTAGTGGATTCAATATGTACAGCTTTAACTAATCAACAAGTTAAAAAACTTTAGTAATATAAATTATCCCCCATAAGTTAGATTGAAAAATCTAACCTATGGGGGATAATTTACTTTAGTCACTTATATTCAATTTTATCCTTTTCCTATTTATTTCTATCAAGTACTTTCTTCAAAAATGCACCTGTATAAGAGCCTTCAATCTTAGCCACCTGCTCGGGTGTACCTTGGGCAATAATATTGCCTCCTTTTGTTCCCCCTTCAGGCCCCAGATCAATGATATAATCAGCTGTTTTGATGACATCTAAATTATGCTCTATCACCACAACCGTATTGCCTGCTTCCACCAATTGATCTAAAATCCCTATCAACTTATGAACATCTGCAAAGTGTAACCCTGTTGTGGGTTCATCTAAGATGTAAATCGTTTTTCCTGTTCCACGCCTACTAAGCTCAGTAGCAAGTTTAACACGCTGAGCCTCACCTCCTGATAAGGTTGTAGCTGGTTGTCCTAAGCGAATATACCCAAGACCAACCTCTTCAATCGTCTTTAATTTGCTATAGATTCTAGGTATGTTTTCAAAGTATTTAACAGCTTCTGATACAGTCATATCCAACACATCTGCTATATTTTTTTCTTTGTACTTTACTTCCAGAGTTTCACGGTTGTAGCGTTTACCTTTACAAACTTCACAAGGAACATATACATCTGGCAAAAAGTGCATCTCAATCTTGATCATGCCATCCCCTTGGCAAGCTTCACATCTTCCGCCCTTTACATTAAAGCTAAATCGGCCTTTTTGATAACCCTTCATTTTTGCTTCATTGGTTTGGGCAAACAAGTCACGAATCTGATCAAATAAGCCTGTGTAGGTGGCTGGATTGGAACGGGGTGAACGTCCAATGGGAGATTGATCAATACTAATGACTTTATCTAGATGCTCTATCCCCTTAATATCTTTATGCAGCCCAGGTTTTGATCTTGCCCCATTTAAATCTCTAGCTAAGCGTTTCAATAAAATTTCATTGATTAAAGAACTTTTTCCTGAACCTGATACCCCAGTGATACAAGTCATCACCCCAAGGGGTAATTTTAATGTCACATTTTTAAGGTTATTTGCCATAGCCCCTGTCAGTACTAACTTATTACCGTTTCCCTTTCTTCTATGAGGCGGAATCTCAATACGTTTTCTTCCACTTAAATAGGCACCTGTCTCAGATTCTTCGCAGGCTAATATTGTATCTATAGGACCTGATGCAATAACCTCTCCTCCATGCTCACCTGCACCTGGTCCAATGTCCACAATCCAATCCGCAGCATACATGGTGTCCTCGTCATGCTCTACAACAATTAATGTGTTTCCTAAATCTCTCAGTCTAAGTAGTGCCTCAATGAGTTTCTCATTATCCCTCTGATGAAGTCCTATACTTGGCTCATCCAGAATATACAATACACCCATAAGTCCTGAACCGATTTGAGTCGCTAAACGAATACGCTGAGCCTCTCCACCAGAAAGCGTACCAGCAGACCTTGCAAGATTCAAATAATCTAGCCCCACATTAACTAAGAATCCTAAACGTGCCTTGATTTCTTTAAGAATTAGCTCGCCTATGTGCATTTGTCTTGGTGAAAGACTAATATGCTCAAAAAATTCCCGAAGCTCGCCTATAGACAAATGGGTGAGTTCATCAATATTTTTATCTCCAATTGTAACCGCCAAAACCTCTGGCTTTAGCCTAGCACCGTTACAACTACTGCAAGGAATGCTTGTCATTAAGGCTTCGTATTCTTGTCTAGCTACCTGTGAATTAGATTCATTGTAACGTCTTTTAGCATTTGCTAAAACACCTTCAAAGGCATAATCATAGCTTTTTGTCCCATACATTCCGGAAAAAGTAAAGGAAACGGTTTCTTTTCCTGTGCCATATAAGATAATATGTTGAACCTTTTCTGAAAGCGCTTCAAAGGGCGTATCTAGATCAAAATGATATTTATCCATCAATGCAGACATAAGGGCATAGGCATAGCTACTTGGATTAGCAATTGAACCCCATCCCGGTATAGCAATCGCCCCTTGTGCCAAGGTAAGCTTTGGGTTAGGAATAACCAGTTCTGGATCCATTTCTAAATATTCTCCCAAACCAGTACAAGCTGGACAAGCGCCTTGGGGATTGTTAAAGGAAAAGGAACGTGGTTCTAACTTCTCAATGCTAATATTACAATCTGGACAAGCAAAACTTTGACTAAGATGTATTTCTTTCTCACCAATGACATCTACAATCACTAACCCCTCTGAGAGCTTCGTCACCGTTTCGATGGAATCTGTGAGCCGCTTCTCAATGCCTGGCTTAACCACAAGGCGGTCCACCACAATTTCAATGGTATGCTTTTTATTTTTATCAAGTACGATCTCTTCTTCTGATAACTCATAGATTTCCCCATCTATACGGGCACGCACATAGCCTTGTCTTTTGGCATGCTCTATCACCTTTTCGTGCATTCCCTTTCTACCCCTTACAATGGGTGCTAATAATTGAATTTTAGTTCTCTCACCAAGCTCCATGATTTGATCCACCATTTGATCAATGGTTTGCCTTTTGATCTCTTTGCCACACTTTGGACAATGTGGTATACCCACTCTTGCAAATAACAGACGAAAATAATCATAAATTTCTGTTACCGTTCCAACGGTAGATCGAGGATTTTTATTCGTTGTTTTTTGATCAATAGATATGGCTGGTGAAAGACCTGTAATACTTTCTACCTCTGGCTTTTCCATTTGTCCTAAGAATTGTCTAGCATAAGCGGAAAGCGATTCCACATAACGACGCTGCCCCTCTGCATAAATTGTATCAAAAGCTAAAGAGGATTTACCTGAGCCACTTAAACCAGTGAATACAATAAATTGATCCCGTTCTAATTCTAGGTTAATATTTTTTAAATTATGTTCCTTTGCACCTTTTATGACGATTTTATTCTTCATTTTTTTCCCTTCTTTTTACCTGTGAAATAATAAATTGATTATAACATAAATAATGGCCATTGAAAACATATGTTCGATTATTTTTTATATTTCTCAAAATGATAAGCATTTTGTTTCTATATCTATTACCAAACTTCTCTTTTCGTTATACCTTTTTGCTATTTGGGAAATAATAGTAATGATTCATTTGTATAACAAAAACCATAAATGCTTTGGTGATACATATTAATTACATAAAATATTGCTTTAATAAACATATCGTAGCCAATAAAGGAGTTTATAGGATGATTAAAATTATAACAGATAGCACCTCATGCCTAACAGAAC
>JAEXBC010000501.1 GCA_023457875.1 Bacillota bacterium
ACTCTGATCTAAAGGTGCAACCAGCAGAATACCAGTTTTTTTATACACTTTAGACAATTGTCTTATGGCACGTTCTTTTACGTGCCTTGCTGCATTTCTATCTAGCAAACTCTGTAAACTATCAGAATAAACGGAAGGTACTTGTTTCGTTAAATTTATTTTAATTCTAAGAGCACTTGTGAGAAATGAGGTTGCTTCTAGTTGCCAAGGCTCAAAATCTTTGTCCTTAAGAAAAACAGCAATATGTCCTAAAACCTTTACTTCATCATAAACTTCTGCAAATATTCGTGGACAGTCTTTAACTAGACCATCATTTTCAAAAAAAGGTTGGTATCGTGTTCCTGGTTGCCTAAGATATGCTTCGTGAAAGGCAGCAATGGTTTCTTCTGGTAAGCCGCCTGTCGCTAACAAGGTATCATAGACAAAGTCGCCAATCTTTTTTGCTGGATATAATGAAATGAGCTGATATTGACTATCTGTAAAAACGATTGGGGCGTCAAATATTTTACTTGCACAACGAATAAGTGGTCTAAATCCTGGCTGATCCATGTGCGCATGAAATTTTTTATAGATATCAAGTAAATCATGAACTTTTTTATCCAAAGTGCGACACTCCTTTATAAGACAATAGTTGTAAAATTTATGTATTCAATATAAAATAACTAGATTTCTAATAATGCTTCTAATATAATATTACCAAATTGAGGATAATGTACAAGAGCTATGTATAATATCTTCATCAATACGAATAAGGAGGATGAGTATATATGGAAAGAAAAATTAAACAGCAGGTGAGGGGTTTTAGAACACAGGATGGAGCTGGCGTAAATTTGGTAAGAGTTTTAGGAAATGCAACTGTTTCAGAATATGATCCTATTTTAATGCTAGATTCATTTGACAGCACAAACCCTGATGAATATACAGCTGGATTTCCAATGCATCCGCACAGGGGTATTGAAACAATTAGTTATGTATATCGTGGGTATATGACTCATAAGGATAGCTTAGGTAATGAGGATACCATTGGGGAAGGAGAGGTTCAATGGATGACAGCGGGTTCAGGTATTTTACATGAAGAAAAATTACCTGCCTCCGAGAGATTGCTTGGTGTACAGCTTTGGTTGAATCTTCCTGCAAAGGACAAAATGGTTCCCCCTGCTTATCACAGCATTAAGAATTCAGAAATTGAAGAAATACAGCTTGAAGAGGGCAAATTAAGGCTGCTTGCTGGTGAATATGAAGGAAGAAAAGGATATTTAAGCAAATACCTGCCACTGGATTATTATGATTTACACATCAATCCTAATGCATCTATTATCTTGAATACAACAAGTAAACAATCTATTATGGTATTTACCCTCTTGGGAGATGCATACATTGGAGGCGAGTTGGTAAAAGAAAAGACTGCAGTAAAACTTACCTCTGGAGATTATATAGAGATAAAGGCAACAGCCCAAAAAGCACAAGTGCTATATATAAGTTCGATATGCTTAGCTGAACCAGTAGTTTGGGGAGGACCAATCGTTATGAACACAAAGGAAGAATTGAATAAAGCCTTCGAGGATTTGGAAAAAGGCACTTTTATACAGCGTAAAATTTCTTACTAATCAAAACTAAATGTAGGCTATTCATATATCTATTTGTTCTATTTATTGACAAAAAGAGATATGTGTTAATTGAAAATTATTGAACTATAGTGTAAGATTTAGGCAGAAGCTTAGGGTTTTGTTGAAGGATGCACATTAGGTAATAAGGAAGTGATATCTTGAGTCTAAAAGATGCAAGGAAGTTTATGAGTTTAATACTACGTCATAAACCTGAAACAATTGGTATTAGCCTTGACGAGCATGGGTGGGCCAATGTGCATAAGCTGATTGCAGGGATTGCAAAGACTCATGATTTTAATATGGATATGTATTTTATTTGTCCGAAAATGGAGTATGGCTCACGAAAGAGGTTCCGGGTAAATATTAAAAAAAAGAGGAAAAGGACGTATTATGAATATACAAATCTTTGGGACTAATAAGTGCTTTGATACAAAGAAAGCAATGCGCTATTTTAAAGAAAGAAATATCAAGTATCAATTTATTGATATGAAAGAAAAGGGTATGAGTAAGGGTGAGTATACCAGGGTGAAACTAGCTGTTGGTGGTTTAAAATATATGATTAACCCTCTTTGCAAGGATAAGGATACAGTGGCACTTATTAAGTATATTGCAGATGAAGATCAAGATGAAAAGGTTTTAGAAAACCAGAAAGTCTTGCTCACACCAATTGTTAGAAATGGAAAACAAGCTACAGTGGGTTATCAGCCGAATGTTTGGAAGGAATGGAACTAGCGACGTTTGTTTATGAGTATATATTTTTTATAACATGGAGGAATCAATAAATGAAGACAAATGATGTATATCTGTTTGGACAGATACTTGGAACACATTCATTCTGGCTTAAGGATGGATTTTTACAACCAGATGAGTATTCAGAGATAAGCGAGAAATATTTTCTTCCAGGAGGAGAGACAGGAACGGCTGCCACGGTTCTTTCATCTCTAGGCGTGAATGTGCAAATAGATGGTACACAGATAGGCTATCAAGTAGAACCCATGCTTCGGGCATTTTACAAGAATCACTTGGTGGATCTTTCTTCAATAACTTTTGATTCATCCTATGAGGGGCTTCAGGACTATGTTATTATTGCAGATCAGGTGAGATCTCCGATGGGAACATTTCAGGCACTATATGCTTCCGGCATAAAACGATGGAATGCCCCTAAAGAACAGGATATTGCAAGCAGTAAGGTGGCTGCCATAGACCCCTATTTCCAAGAAGAAACCGATATGGCTGCCAAATACTGTGTGAAATATGGAAAACCATATGTAACAATTGATTGTAAGCATGATACATATCTTCATCAGTATGCGGCAATCAATATTGTTTCAAAGGAAGGGATTGAGCAGCATTATTCGGGAATGGAGAAAGAAGATATATTCCGTTTGCTACAGGAACATACCCAGGGGCTAGTGATTATCACTAGTGGTGAAAAAGAAATGTTTTACGGTAGACGCGGGGAAGAAATGAAGAGAATGGCTCCTTTTAAGGTAGATGTAAAGAGCACTTTAGGAGCTGGCGATACGTTTAAGGCGGGTTGTGTTTATGGACTTCTTAAAGGAATGAAGGACGAGGATATCGTACGCTTTGCTAGTGCATGCTCAGCTGTGGCCATATCTCGCTTTCCTTTGCCACTTAATCCACCCACACTTGAGGAAGTAAATAGCTGTCTAAAGGGAGTATTTTGAATAAAATTTGGGAG
>JAEXBC010000502.1 GCA_023457875.1 Bacillota bacterium
CATATTATACTGCCTTCTTCAGTATTCGCGCCTCTGCCTTTTCTTATGAAACCATGTGTCAAGGGAAGGAAAGACTAGAATACCATATGAAGGAACTTCAAGCAAAAGGGAAAGAAAACCAAACGGCAAAAGATCAAGATACGCTAAAGGATATGAGAATTGTACAGGAAATGTATGCACGTGGTTTTACGTTTTGTCCAATTGAATTAACCATAGCGGATGATAAACGCTTTCAAATTATAGATGGTAAGATTATGCCATCCCTAAGCTCTATCGATGGACTTGGTGAAAAAGCTGCTGAAGCAGTGGTTGAAGCTGTGAAAGAAGGACCATTTCTATCCAAAGAGGACTTTAGAAACCGTGCTAAGGTGAGTAAGACCGTAACGGATAAAATGTCTGAACTTGGCATTTTAGGAGATCTAACAGAATCTAACCAAATGGATTTATTGAGTGCACTCAATTTCTAAAACGAATAGGTGATAGCTAGCAGGCTATAAAAATGAGGTATAAAAGAGAAGGATGGTATGATGACAAAAACTTTTAAATCCTATGGATTAAGCAAAGAAATCCTAAAAGCAATGACATTACTTGGCTTTGACGAACCTACACCAGTGCAACAGGCCGTATTGCCACTTGCACTGGAGGGAAAAGATTTATATGTTAAGTCTCCAACGGGAAGTGGAAAGACAGCAGCTTTTGCCATTCCTATTTGCGAAAAAGTGGACTGGCAGGAGCTCAGACCGCAAGCGTTAATCATTTCTCCAACTAGAGAGCTGGCTATGCAAATTAAAGAGGATTGTTTTTACATCGGGCGTTTAAAGAGAATAAAGGTTGTTACGCTTTATGGAAAAGCATCTTTTATAAGACAAGAGCAGGAGCTTAAGCAAAAGACCCATCTGGTGGTGGGTACGCCAGGTAGAATACTAGATCATCTTACTAGAGGCACCTTCAAGGTGGAAAATATACAATATCTGGTTATCGACGAAGCTGATGAAATGTTGAAAATGGGATTTATGGAACAGATTATACGTATTGTGGAGGCTTTGCCACGTCAAAGGCAAACCTTATTGTTTTCAGCAACACTTAAACCTGATATTGACGTGTTTTGTAAGCAGTATATGAATCAGGCGAAGCAGGTCTGTATTGAGCATTTAACGAGCACCTTACCAGCTATTGATGAGGTAGGCTATTACACCCATGTAAATGATAAGTTGAATTTATTAATGCATGTTACAAAGTTAGAAAATCCGCAGGCGTGTATTATTTTCTGTAATACCAGGCAGCGGGTAGAGTATGTTAATAAAGCACTTTACGAAGCTGGTTATCCTTGTGAAGCAATACATGGTGACAAAGAACAAGAGGATCGTTTTAAGGTAATGAAGGATTTTAGGGATGGAAAGTTTCGCTATTTGGTTAGCACCGATGTTGCAGCTAGAGGTATTGATATCGATCATATTGATTATGTGGTTAATTTTGATGTACCTGAGCATAGAGAAAGCTATGTACATCGCATTGGAAGAACGGGGCGAGCAGGTAGAAAAGGAAAAGCGATTACTTTGATTTCACCTTCAGAGCAAGATAACCTTCAAATGATTGAAGACTATATTGAACGCAAAATTTCTATTTTAGAGATACCTCAGGTAGAAAATATAGCATACCTTGAGCAGCAGTTTAAAGAGAAGATACAGCAAAGGGTTATAGTAGGTGAATCTAAAGGCGAAAAACTTGGAGTGGGTATTATGAAGCTACATATTAATGCAGGGAAGAAAACTAAGATGAGGCCTGTAGATATTGTAGGTACGCTTTGTAACTTGCCAGGAATAAGTGCGCAGGACATTGGGATTATTGTGATACAAGATATTTCTACTTTTGTTGAGATTATGAATGATAAAGGAGAAATGGTTTACCAGATGTTGCAGACGACGCCTATTAAGGGGAGAATGCGAAGAGTAAGTAAGGTAGAATAATGAGGTAATGCTGTTAGGGTAAAAAAGAAAATCTTATGGAGGAAATAGAGGGAATTTTATGGAGGAAATAAAATTATATGATATTGAGAATATAAAGATAGGTCATGCTCAAGATGAGGAGGCAGCAACGGGTTGTACAGTAGTGCTGTGCGAAAAGGGAGCGCCTACCGGAGTAGATATAAGAGGAGGGGGACCAGCTTCAAGGGAAACCCCATTACTGAATCCTCTAGCAGCCTGTGAAGCAATTCATGGGGTGTTAATAAGCGGAGGGAGTGCCTTTGGTTTAGATGCAGCTGGTGGCGTGATGGCCTATTTAGAAGAAAGAAATATTGGCTTCGATGTGGGTGTTACAAAAGTGCCCCTGGTATGTACTTCTTGCCTATTTGATTTACAAGTTGGCAGGTGTGATGTAAGACCTAATCAATTAATGGGTTATGCAGCATGTGAGGCTGCCTACAACGAAATACCACTGGAGGGAAATGTAGGAGCAGGCATGGGCGCTACGGTTGGAAAATACTTGGGTGAGAAGCATATGATGAAAGCTGGAATTGGTATGTATGCAGTAGCGGTGGGAGAATTAAAGGTAGGCGCACTTGTTGCAGTTAATGCCCTGGGAGATGTCCTAGATGAAACAACAGGACAGATTCTAGCTGGATTACTCAATGAAAAACAAGATGGCTTTTTAGATACGGAAGCTATGTTTTACCAGCAAGGTGTTGGAGAAAAGAAACTTTTTACAGGTAATACCACCTTAGGCGTGGTAATCACCAATGCGAAGTTTAATAAGACACAAATGAATAAAATTGCCGCCATGGCACAAAATGGTTTGGCAAGAACGATTCGCCCTGTTCATACCACAGCAGATGGAGACAGCGTATATGCCATGTCAGTAGGTGAAGTGAAGCATGATCTCAATGTAGTAGGAAGTTTAGCTGCAACTGTGGTGGCAAAGGCAATTAATCGGGCCGTATTAATGGCTCAACCAGCCTATGGACTAAAAGCTAGTTGTGATTTAATCAAGCCTGTGTATAAATAGAAGATACATATTCTTTTCCTTACGTGTGCAAAATAGATAAGGAAAGGATGTGACACAAATGGCAAAGGCAGGCAGCAATAATCCAATGCAAAAAGGAAAAAGAAGACAGAAGCTACATGATGAACAAAATAACCATGGCGAACCTCAAAAAAAATCTTCATATACCACAGAGCAAATCAATAAAGAAGAAGTGCAATAAAGGATAGAGAAAATTAAGTCAGGAAAAGATGACATCAAAGAAAAATGAAGAAGTAAGACAAAAGCAGGAGGTAAAATGAGATATTCATTTCACCTCCTGCTTTTGGGATATTTACAATTCGCTAGAGAGCGGATTACTTGTGCTTGTGGATTTAATATTGTTCGCCCCAACAAAACAAAGAATTAATAGAGGTATGGTAAATAAAGACAAGAACATTATAGAGAATAATATACCTGATGTAAGAGCAAAAGCAAAACTATTTTTTATATAAGCTAATATACTAAATACTGTTGCAACCATAACTATCATCATTCCTGGTATATAGAATACGTTTATTATACCTACAATAACGTCCCCGAATATACCAGCTTCGGAACTTAATGTTTGAAGCCTAAAAGCACCATATATAAGATAACTCGAATACAAGCAACCTAAAATCGAAGAAGCTAACAACGTTTTCTGCTTATCTGGATGACAGGTTGTTATCACTAAACCGAATAAAAGAAATGCCGGTAGCAATGATAATCCTAATAAAACACCCACAACACCCTGTGCGATATTATTAGCTAAAATAGGGCTGTTTCTTATAATAAAATAGATCGTGAACATCATAACGGGAATTAAAAAACCTAATACGTATAAAACTAAACTCGGCTTATCTGATTTTTGCATAAATTCACCCCTAAAACATTTTTATAAATATTCTATCACTTTTACTTAATAAAATAAACAGGTAATAAAGGTATTTCCTAATTGACAGTAATATTGACAGGTGAAAAAATATTAATAATATGTAACTGTTCAGCCATAGGCTGAACAAAATGTATTTTTAGATGTGGATAAAATGAATTTTTGGAATATTTTATAGGTGTCATATCCACATTTAAATTTAGTTATCAACTGGTATTTTACACCCTTCAAAAGTTATAATTTTAATATACTATTCGAAGGGATGTGAGCAGTTTGAGTACAGAAATGACACCAGATTTTATTGAGAAGCTATTTGATAAAATAGATAAGCTTACAAATGTAATTTCAGAACAAACTGCCACTATAAATACACTTACTGAAACTATTCAAAATCTGCAACAAGAAAATAT
>JAEXBC010000503.1 GCA_023457875.1 Bacillota bacterium
GCACAAGCCTATCATGGGCAGTAGCATTGGAAGATAGGTAGAGAAGATTGATTTATAAGGACTTATCCTAGATGAAGAGGAAGGTATCCCTCTTTACTAAATAGTTCAGTATAAGAGGGATTTAGCAGTACATGGGTAGGTATTGCACCTACCCTTTGAATTAATACAGTTAGGGGGATTTTGGGCACCTAGAGGAGCTGAGTACAAGGTGATTTCACCATATGATTATCCGGTTGCTCTATCAGCCCAAAAGGCTGTAAATAGGTGGTTCTAGAGCTACTTATTACTTGATGTACTCACTCTAGAGGTAACATCACACTACCTTCAAGTGTCTTTGAAGGGATTAACCTGTAAGCCTTGTTAGGCAAAGAATAGATAGGCTGTCGCTCCCTTGCGGGGATATTGATCCTAACGCTAATCAGCTGAGGTTGCCGGTGTTTGATGACTAAGATGTTTTACAGGAAAGGAAGAGGTGTATGCATAGTAAAGAGCAGTATATTTATGTGGGAATAGACCTGCATAAGGAAACCCACACAGCAGTGATCTTGAATTGTTGGAATGAATATCTAGGTGAGATCACCATAGAGAACAGACCGACAGAATTTAAGAAGCTTAGTAATAAAGTCAACAAGTATTGTAAAGAAGGCTTAGAGCCTGTTTATGGCTTAGAAAATGCCTATGGTTATGGTAGAAGTCTTGCCTTATGGCTCTTAGAAAGTGGCTATATGGTCAAAGACGTGAATCCAGCCTTATCCTTTGCAGAACGCAAAAGTGCTCCTATGAGCAAGAAGAATGACAGTTATGATGCTCAGTGTGTTGCCACTATACTCATTAATAAGCTAGGCACACTACCCGATGCTGTGCCAGATGACAGTTACTGGACTTTAGCACAGCTGGTGAATCGAAGAGAGAATGTGGTGAGAGATCTTACAAGACTTAAGAACCAGCTTCATGAGCTTTTGGTGAATAGCTATCCTAGTTATAAGAGCTTCTTTACAGTTATTGATAGACCTACAGCTTTATACTTTTGGGAAACCTACCCTTCACCTATGCATTTAAAAGGGCTCACAGCAGAAAAGCTGGCTGAAGAATTAAGACCGATCAGCCATAATCAGTGTTCTACGAAAAGAGCACAAAAGATACTAGATGCAGTGAAAGCAGATGGCGATACCACAAGAGAGCATCAAGAAGTGAGAGACTTTATTGTTCAAAACCTCGTTAGAACCTTAAAGCATAGCAATGAAGAGCTAGTTGCATTAGAAGAGCAACTAGAGAAGATGATGGTACTCTTTGAGTGTAAGTTGACCAGTATTAAAGGCATAGATACTGTGATGGCAGCTAAACTTCTAGCAGAGATAGGAGATATCAACCGATTTGCAAATGCTGATAAACTGGCTTGTTTTGCAGGAATTGCGCCAGTAAAGTTTAGTTCGGCAGGCAAAGGGAAAGAGCAGAAATCTAAGCAAGGCAATCGCACTCTACATGGCATCTTTTATTTTCTAGCAGTCCAGATGGTGCAGACATCAAGAGGCAGTGGCATTCCAAGAAATCCTGTGTTCTATGAGTACTTTCAAAGGAAGATAGCCGAAGGTAAATCAAAGCCACAAGCCTTGGTATGTATCATGAGGAGACTGGTCAATATCATTTACGGGATGTTAAAGAATAAGACAGAATATCATATGCCACAACTACCTTCATAGGCAGAAATATGGTAAAATAGTAAGAAAAGTCAAACACTAGCAATCAGAGCTGATTTTAAAAAGGGAGAAGTAAGCAAAAGAATAAAAATAACTCCTTAGCGTTAATGCCAAGGAGGCGGTTAAGGCTGGGGCAGGAGAATATACAGATACTATAAAGTGGGGAATTAATCAAATTGAAGTACGCCCAGAAGGTGAAGGGTTTTGGGGAAGACGTATAGAACAAAGCAATCCCAGAGTGGATAATTATGAATTGAAGATTAATCCTAATAATGAAAGTTATTATTTAAAGCACCCTAATGGAGGATATGTTCAATTTGAAAACTTAGCGCAGACAACAGTACAAGATGGTAAATTGATAATGAAACAAAAATCATTTTATCATGTTGATGATATGCCATCATTTGCAAAAACAAAAGTTTTAGAAGAAGCTGAAAGACAAGTAGCTGCAGCTGAGTTGGCAGGTTATAAAGTCGAGTGGCTAGTATCAGATGAAAAAGCAATTAGTCAACTATCAAACTTTTTTAAGGATAATAACATTAGTATCAAGGTTACATATTATCCGGAATAGGAGAAATTATGCAGATATTAAAAGAAGAGATTAGCAAGATATTTATTAATATAGAAAAAAAATATGAAGATTTGTATGAGGATAAAACTTTAAACGAGTATGCAAATAATTATAAAGTATTAGCTGAAAATAGAAAAAATATAATGCTGATTTTAGATAAGGATTTGGAAACAGTGCTATATAGCGAGTACTATTGGTATACAAAGTTTAAAAATTATTACAAAAAAGTATATGGAGAAGATGCTGGGGTGGAGCAGGGACAATTTAAATTAATTGAAGAAATAGAAGGACAACTTGAACAAGGTGTTGATTGGGGGATTATCCAGTCCATAGAAGAAGAGTTGGATTAGTATGATGATAAATAAATTCTAATAAGCCTAGTTCATTCAACATCCTCTAGCAGCGCAGAGGAACGCTGATAACGGGAATTATGGAAGGGATTTTGGGAAGATGTTAAGCACACTCCTATTCTAGGAAAAGCAATAGACGTTGGAGATAAATCCGTGGAATAGTTGAAGGATATACACGGCGCCATACACAGGTTCCGGGTAAAATGCAACTTGTTCCAACAGGAATACATAATATAAATCTATATCAATCCAGAAAACCATAAGCTCTATACTTGGGGCGGAATGAAAAATGGACAATATCATAAGACCTCATGGGCAGAAGATATCGATGTCTCAGGCATTACACGTGTCTCAAACATGATATTAAAAGGCATTAAAGAGGGGGCCTATATAGACCATATTTTAATCAATGTACAGGGGTCTATGTATGATGACTTAAATAAATAATCACAAGACTACTAGAGACCTATTTCGTTCAACAAATCCTCTGGTAGTCTTATTAGTTAGTGAGAATACGTAACTTTGCAGAAAGGGGAGGAGTAAAGCGCTCTCCTTACTAAATATAAACAATGTCAAAAATAGATATAGAAGCAGTGAATCAGCTTAAGAATATCATTAATAGTAATATAGGCTTTGTGATGCTAGAATAAAAAATGGACACACAGAATGGGGTTTTTAGTATAATAAAAATAACTACTAAGAACGAGGTGCCTATATATGTCCAAAAGATATGATAAAGAATTTAAAATCTATGCCGCAAAGTTAGTTGTAGAACAAGGTAAAAAAGCAGCTGAGGCAGCAAGCGAACTGGATATAGCACAACAAACATTAAGTAAGTGGGTTCTTCAATATCGCGAAGCTCATGCTGAAGCCTTTGTAGGTAGCGGCTATTTAAAACCTGAAGATAAAGCAACTAGAGAATTAGAAAAACGTATTAAAGATCTTCAAGAGGAAAATGAAATACTAAAAAAGGCTATGGGCATCTTTGCAAAAAGCCAGAGGTGATTTATCACTTCATTAAGAAACATCAGCACGTATATCGTGTCTCAAAGATGTGCCAAGTTCTTGATGTTTCAAAAAGTGGCTACTATGCATGGCTTAAGCGTATGCCTTCTAAACAGAAAGTACGAAAATTGAAACTTACTGCTAAAATTACACGTATCCATGTTGAGTCTAGAAAAATATATGGTAGCCCTAAGAGTACACAGATTCTTCATCAAAAGGGTGAAAAAATATCTCAAAAAACTGTATCTAATATTATGAAAGAAAATAACTTGCGTTCTAAAACAGTCAAGAAATATAAGGCTACTACAAATTCTCATCACAAGCTGCCAGTTTACCCTAATTTACTTAATCAGAATTTTAAAGTAGACGCGCCTGGAAAGGCTTGGGTAACAGACATTACATATATTTGGACAAGGCAAGGATGGCTTTATCTAGCTAGTGTGATGGATTTGTTTTCAAGACGCATTATTGGCTGGGCTATGGATAAACGAATGACTAAAGAGCTTGTCATTACAGCATTAAGGCGTGCTATAGGAAGACAACCACCAAAACCAGGACTTATACATCATTCAGACCGCGGCGCGCAGTATTGCTCCAAAGATTATCAAGCTCTTCTTCACAAATATAGTATTATCGTTAGCATGAGTCGTAAAGGTAATTGCTATGATAATGCTTGCATTGAATCTTTTCACAGCATCATTAAGAAAGAACTTATTTTCCATGAAGACTATAGAACTCGTGAGCAAGCAAAGGCCAGTATTTCGAGTTATATTATAAGTTTTTATAACTTCAAGAGAATTCATGGCTCAAATAATTATATGTCACCAATCGCATACGAAAAGCAATACTACAGACAAAGGAAATTAGCTAGCTAAAAAACTCTGTTTGTTGTGTCCATTTTCTTGACATAGTATCAATTCAGCGTTCATAATCTTTTCAGACTCGCTCATTATTTCAATACATCGAATGTTAAGGTTCTGCTGAGGATGGTGTATGGTACCAATTAAATTTTCCCGAATTTCAATACATCGAATGTTAAGGTTCTGCCTTATTTTTAGGGGGAAAAATTAATATTCGAAAGGGATTTCAATACATCGAATGTTAAGGTTCTGCGTAACTATGAAAAAAGTAATTTAAACTGATATAATAAAGTTGTAACACCATAGTAGAAATAGATTGTATAATTATTTCAAAGACTAAGGAGTTAAAACACATGCAAAAGAAAACTTATGAAAAAACTTTAAAGGACAAGATAATA
>JAEXBC010000504.1 GCA_023457875.1 Bacillota bacterium
ATACCACCTAAACTTTCACATTTGCCAGTTCCACGCTGGGATTTACTAAAGCGCCATCGTATGATGAAAGGGGCGGTTTTTGCCACTCGCGGATGTCCATATAATTGCCGTTATTGTAACCTAAAGCAGATTTATCACGATTGTTTTCGAAAGCGTCCGATACAGGATGTAGTGGAAGAAATAAAGAGGTTACCATCGCGCTTTTTCGTATTTTGGGACGACAATTTATTCGCAGACATTGATTACGCAAAAAGTTTGCTTCGTGCTATAGCTCCCCTTAACCGAAAGTGGGCGGCCCAAGCAACCCTTCATGATTGTAACGATGAAGAATTACTCGCCCTTGCTAAAGCCGCTGGTTGTATGTACCTGTTCATTGGGCTTGAATCGTTTTCGGAGTCTTCGCTTTTTGAAGCAGGTAAAAGTATTAATAGAGTTCAGGATTACAAACCATTGATCGAGCGAATTCACCGTTACGGGATAATGGTTCAAGCGGGTATTGTGTTTGGCTTTGACGGTGAAACAAGGAATGTATTTGACGAAACACTTATCGCCTGTGAAACCCTTGGCATAGACGGCGCGACGGTGAGCATTTTAACCCCGTTCCCTAAGACACCAATATATGAGCAATTTAAGAAAGAAGGCCGATTACTTAGCGAAGACTGGGGTAAATATAATAGCAAAACAGCAGTAACATTTCAGCCAATGAATATGACCTCCACCGAGCTATTTGATGGTTACTTACGTTTCCGAAGAAATTTTTTTTCGGTTAGTTCATTTGTAAAAAGGATGAAAGTCTCAAGAACCAATATAGTAGTTAATTTTATAATAAACTTGGGATATTGGCTTGGCATTCGCAGAAGATAATTTTTTAGGTTTGGACAGAGAGCGTAGTAGTTAGTGATGGGATTCATCAAAATGCTTTAGAAAAATAAATAATGACCACTCCACCCATGTCGAGTTACTAGTATTGATAACGAGGGTATAATATAATGTGTCTGTAAAAGCTTGATTTGAGTATATCTTGGAAGTAGATATTTAGGTACTTAAGAAAGGAGCGTTCATCTGTAAGAAAATGAACAGATGCAAAAAACTATTAGGATAAAATTAAACATCTCTGCCTGAACTGAAAAACTACCTATCCTGTTTTCGGGACCTGATTGCTTACAGAATTGTGACTTCTCTTCCCAAATGTCATTTGAAAGAAGATGAGATTCTTGCGGAGGAAGAAAATAAATATCTATATGATGTTGCCAACCAGCTGCCTGCTTTTATGGAGGAACGCGGATTTACCGCAGAACTGGCTTACTTTAGGGGGCAGAAAAAATCTCCCCTATTAAGTGAGAGCGTAAGCCCATACTATAGGGATTATGTTGCTAATCCGGAGCCCAGTGGGTATCGCTCGCTACATATAACATTTTATGATAACATTGCCCGTTGTTATGTGGAGATGCAACTTCGCACAAAAGAAATGGATGATTTTGCTGAAATTGGTCCTGCCAATCATTTAGGTTACGAAAAGCGACAGGAAAGAGAAAGAGCTAAACGTAATGCAATTCCCCAAGGAGAAAATATTTATTTTGATGATGCTTATGAAAGAGGGATTATGTTGCAACAACTTGAACTATCAGAATTGGATGTGAATATGTTTTCTGCGGCGGATAATTCACTGATCAACGATGGTTGTGGCCTATTTCGCGGAAGACTTATTCTTCCGTATGAGCATCTTTCAAGATTTCAAAATGACCTTGTTGATTAGCTGCTTTCATTTTACAGAACGGGGACGCAGCTATGCCAAGGCTTACATATATTCATTGAAAAGTTCACGTTTAACTTGTACTTTTTCTTGACAAAGTACCAGTGAAAACATTGTATAGAAAATGAGCAAGATGGAAGAGTGCAACATTTCAGCAGTATTTTTGCGGGGAGTGATATCGATAAAAGATTTTCAGCGAGAGGCTTTAATTATTCTAAGTATCTGTAGTTACAGTAATATACATTGAAATAAGTAACTCATAAGAAGAAAGTAAAAAAGAGGCTTGACCTTTATAATGTGTCAAGTCTACAATCTATTTGTAGAATAAAAGAATGCTCATTTTCAAAAAGGAGGTAAAAAAATGGACAACTATGATGTTGTATTGGATTATTTTAAAAATAGCGAGAAGCCTGTTAGCGCTGGTCAGATTGCCACTGGCACTGGCTTAGAAAGAAAAGAAGTTGATAAAATCATGACAAAGCTAAAGAAGGAAGAGAAGATCATATCTCCTAAGGTATGCTATTGGGAGTTAAAACGATAATTCTAGCGTATAAATAATGGATGTTAAAAGCATTTATAGATATTGCGTTTAAAAACTTTAATCTTGTTATTGATTTCTTTAGTATAACCATTGGTATAAGGTGTGGTAAATAATTAAGGGTGCCACTTATCCAATGGTTTATTATTTTTGTAATTTTTTGTCCAAGGTTGATGTTGTAAAAGCATGTGTCGAGTTGGGCCTTGAACAGGTAAAGCCATATTTTAGAGATATTTATGTGGTGTGATCTGCATAGATATCAGCTGTAGTGAGGTGGACAACATACAGCTATGGTAAATAAAAAGAAACAATATTACTTGACTGACGTAGCAAAAGAACATTAAAATAAAGTAAGAATTTCAGCTTGATTTATACAGACATTTTTTGCATACGAGTACATTATTTGTGGCGTTTTAGGTCATTATGCATGGCGGTGTAGAAGGTAGAAGTACGAATTAAGAGGGAATATAGTTTAGTGGAGATGTATCTGGAAACAGGTATCGAGCTTGATGTACGTGTTTTGATACAGATCTATTTTATGTATCTTATAAGGTAGGTGCTTACATGAGTATTTCTAATATTATTGAACTGATTACCGGCATTGCTTTGTTTTTATTCGGTATGACGCTAATGGGAGAAGGTTTAAAACAGGTAGCCGGAAACAAGCTGGAGGTTATTCTATATAAACTCACAGGAAAGCCATTAAAAGGGCTTCTGTTTGGCGCTGGAATAACTACGGTAATTCAATCTTCATCAGCCACCTCGGTTATGGTTGTTGGCTTTGTAAATTCTGGTATTATGAAAGTCAGGCAAGCTATACCTATCGTGCTTGGTGCAATTTTTGGTACAAGCATAACTGGCTGGATTATTTGCCTATCCACACTTGATGCAGGTTCGGGGTGGCTAATACTCTTTTCCAGTTCTACTATAACCTGCATTACCGCGTTTGTTGGTATTTGCCAGCGTATGTTTTCAAAAGACCGCTTCAAAAATCATCTGGGGGACATACTGCTTGGGTTTGCAGTTTTGATGTTTGGTATGTCGGCTATGAGCAGTGCCGTAGCTCCTTTACAGGAAAGCGAATTATTTATTAGTATTCTTACGAAATTCTCGAATCCTGTGTTAGGTATTCTTGTTGGCATAGCCTTTACAAGTATTTTGCAAAGTGCTTCTGCTGCTGTGGGAATATTACAGGCGTTGGCCATAACAGGCTCTGTTCGTTTTGATATGGCACTGCCTCTTATTTATGGGCATCGCTATTGGAGCATCTGTTCCCGTCCTGTTATCTGCTGTGGGTGCGACCAAGAATGGAAAGCGCACTGCAATTGCTTATTTGACGAGTAATATGCTTGGTGTAATTCTTGGGGCGACGGTTTTCTATGGGCTTAATGCTTTTTTGAAATTTTCCTTTTTAAATGAAACGATGACAATGATGACGGTAGCAGCTCTCAATAGTATATATAGGCTTGCTGTCGTTGCCATATTGTTCCCTCTGAATAGGCATATCGAGGCAATCTCCAAATTACTTATTCGCTCTGATAGCGAAAACAAGGTCGATGATTTGCCGCAAAAACCACTGGAGGAACGCTTTATAGACCATCCGTCACTTGCTATTAAGCAATGTATGGACGCAATCAATGATATGGCCACCCAAGCAAAAGAGAACCTATTTCTGTCACTTGGGCTAATGAATGATTTTAAGCAGGAAAACTATGAGCGTGTGCAGCTTATTGAGGAAATCGTCGATCGATATGAAGACAGATTGGGAACGTATCTCTTAAAAGTCATAAAGAATGAGCTGAATAACGAGCAAAACGAGAATACGGGAAAGTTTTTGCATACCATTACTGACTTTGAGCGCATCTCCGATCATGCGGTCAATCTCGCGGAAGCCGCAAAAGAAATTCACGAAAAAGAAGTTGTTTTTTCAGACGACGCCAGGCATGAGCTACGTGTACTTGGGAATGCTGTTGTAGAAATTGTAACAATTGCAATAGATGCGTTTATTAATAATGATTTGCTGCTTGCAGAAAAAATTGAGCCATTGGATGAGCTTATAGACTACCTGTGCGGGGAACTGAAGCTTCATCATGTTCAAAGACTAAAAAACAATGCTTGTTCGCTCAATTCGGGTTTTGTATTTAATGATATTTTGAATGATTATGAGCGCATAGCAGATCACTGTTCCAATGTTGCTGTGGCGATGATTGCGTTAGAATCAGATTTCTTTGATGCTCATGAATATCTCGACAGCGTAAAACGTCTGAAAAGTGAAACCTACGCAAAGTATTTTCAAGAATATTCGACAAAATACATGATTGAACATTAAGTAATATTAGGGAGCTTAAAAATGGAATATAATAAAGTACAGAATATTGCTGAAAAAGCAATGGCATATATAAAGACGGTAACTAAACCAGGAATGAATTGATGCGAAATGCGGTCATTGTGTGAGAAAAAATTGATTGAGATGGGGGCAAATTCTTTTCTTTACATTTGAACCACATATCAGTTTACCTGGGTCGAAGTATGGTTATAAAAAAGAAAATATATATTTCTTTAAAAATGGTCAGTTAATGGAGTTATAAATGTTTATGGAAATTTATTTTCATGATGCTAAGAAGGTCATAAGGTTTCTGTATTCACGATTTGTGGTAAGATGTGTTTTAACCTGTAATGATGCTAGTTTCATAGCACTGGACTGCTTTTTCTGCATATTTTTTTGATGAGGTAATATTATCGGTTATTTTTGCTATTTCTCTATTTTCAAACCAGTTGTTGGCTAAGGTTTTTTCCAAATGTTTCTGACTTTTTTTCTTGTATTGGGAGAGATCCTTGATCAAATCTGTTTTGTTCTTAAGTTTTTCACCTGCATTGCTGCTAGTACTACGAGTAACACACCACCCACTTATACCTCCGTTTTCATCAATATAAGTCCCAGATGCAACTAATTC
>JAEXBC010000505.1 GCA_023457875.1 Bacillota bacterium
AGTTAAGAGTGAGCCACCCGGGAATCGAACCCGGGACAACTTGATTAAAAGTCAAGTGCTCTACCGACTGAGCTAGTGACCCAACTAAATAGAACTAAAAGTTCTAACAGGGCTAGGAAGATTCGAACTTCCGAATGCAGGAATCAAAATCCTGTGCCTTACCGCTTGGCGATAACCCTACATTTATTATGAACTTTTGCCCATAATAAAAAGGTGGGAGATGGGACTCGAACCCACGACACCTGGAACCACAATCCAGTGCTACTACCAACTGAGCTACACCCACCATACCGTATCCACAGGGATTCGAACCCCGGACCCACGCCTTAGAAGGGCGTTGCTCTATCCAGCTGAGCTATGGATACATAAAGCGGGTGATGGGAATCGAACCCACGTAGTCAGCTTGGAAGGCTGAAGTTCTACCATTGAACTACACCCGCATAGGATACACTTATAATAAACTTGATACCGTATGCTTGATTTTGTCTGTTTTTTGCATTTCTGCTTAACTGACAAAATGTATTATACCTAACTTCTTTGCATACGTCAACATATTTTATTTTTTTTTTGCGTTTTTTATGATTGCAGCTTATAAGTATACATAATTGGATGTGTCGTCACGCCACCGTTATCTAAGAGTTGTAGCACTCTAACCTCTTTTATCATACTATTTTGGATTTCAATAATGCCGTAAGAAGGATTTTGACCATCCCTAGGCTGACTAATACTTCCTGGATTGACTAACCACAGCTCCTGTCGTCTTAAGAGATAGGCACAGTGTGAGTGTCCACATAATGCCACCTTAGCTCCATAAGCTTCAGCATCAATGATTAGCTCCTCATAATCTCCCCATTTAACGCCATAACGATGTCCATGTGTCATGTAAATAGGTACACCTTCTATCGAAATCACCTTGCTACTCTCCACTAAATAACCACCGTCACAGTTTCCACTCACGCCATATACTTCTACTTCAGGATAAAATTTCTGTATCAATTTAGCATCACTCAGATAATCTCCGCAGTGCAGCACTGTTTTTATGCCAAATGGAATCGTTTGATCAAGAACTCTTTTTACATTTTCAATTCTTCCATGTGTATCACTTATTACTAATACTTTCATTTTTCACCTACAACATCGCCTTAAGCTGTTCTTTCATTTGTTTTAATGCTTTTCCACGATGACTTATGAGATTTTTTTGTTCAGAAGAAAGAACAGCTGTGGATGTACCCCATTCTTCAACGTAAAAAATGGGATCATAACCAAATCCATTGCTTCCTGTAGCTTCGTATCCAATATAACCTTCTAATATCCCTTTTGTGGTCAAGGTTTTTTTACCTTTTTGGCTCATTGCCATTGCGCAAACAAAACGTGCAGTTCTCTTCTCTTTTTCTACCGACTTCAATTTTTCTAATATCATTTGATTCTTCACTTCATAAGGCGTATCCTTGCCTAAGTATCTAGCAGAATAAACGCCTGGTGCCTTATCTAGATAATCTATTTCTAGACCCGAGTCATCTGCAATCACAATGGTATCCTCAAGTAGTGCACTAATTGCCTCTGCCTTAATGATTGCATTTTCCTCAAAGGTAGTACCATTTTCTTCTATATCTATATCCATTCCAACTTCACCCATAGACTTAACCTCAACAGGTAAATCTACTAGCATTTCTTTTATTTCTTTAATTTTGCCCTTATTTTGAGTTGCTACAACAATCTGCTTCATTTTCAACTCCTTGCAATATGATATTTTCTTGGTCAGAAATCAACACATCAACATTCAATACAATAATAATTTTATCGTTAAACTTTAAAATGCTTTCCACACAATTTCTTTCGTTTTTCTCAAACATAACCGGTGGCTCTTCTAAGTCTCCTGTATCTACAGTCAATATTTCTGATACACTATCTACTATAAAGCCTACTCGATTTTTTTCTAAGTTCATTAAGATAATTTTTGTATCCTCTAAGTTATCTTGACTTTCCATATTTAAGCGTTTACGTAAGTTAAATATAGGAAAAATCATGCCTCTTACATTGATAATACCTTCTACATAGTTCGGAACATCTGGAACAGGCCTAATTGGCTCATAATTTTGTATTTCTAAAACTTTCATAATATCTATTCCAAATTCATAACCAAATAATTTGAAAACTACAATTTGCCCATATTCCATATTGATACCCCCCATAATTTATTATTCTTTTTGATGTATCCAAGCTAAATATGCATTCATAAAACGATCAAGGGCTCCGTCCATAACAGCAGAGGTATTACTGGTTTCTTCACCTGTCCTATGATCCTTAACTAAGTTATAGGGATGAAATACATAAGAACGTATTTGACTTCCCCATGCAATATCTTTCTTTTCTCCACGAATACCCTCTAACTTATCTATACGTTCTTCTTGTTGTTTCTCATACAACTTTGCCTTTAACATTTGCATTGCTCTTTCCCTGTTTTGAATTTGAGACCTTTCATTCTGGCATTGTACCACAATGTTAGTAGGGATATGGGTAATACGCACAGCAGAATCAGTTGTATTGATATGTTGACCACCTGCACCTGTTGAACGATAGGTATCTATCCTTAAATCCTCTGGCTTAATTTCAATAGCTATTTCATCTGTAATTTCTGGCATCACATCGCAGGAAGCAAAAGAAGTATGGCGCCTGCCTGATGAATCAAAGGGAGAAATACGTACAAGCCTGTGAATGCCCTTTTCTGCTTTTAAGTAGCCATAGGCATTTTCACCACTTACCTGAATAGTAACAGATTTTATACCAGCTTCATCACCATCTAAATAGTCTAATACCTCAACCTTATAACCTCTTGTTTCGGCCCATCTAGTGTACATACGAAATAACATGGCCACCCAATCGCAAGCTTCTGTGCCACCTGCCCCCGGATGAAGTTCTAAAATAGCATTACTGTTATCGTACTCCTGATCTAGCAAAGTTGAAATATGCATTTGCTCATAGTCGGCTTGAAATTGTTTGCTGGTTTGTTTAGCTTCATTGGCTAACTCCTCATCCTCATCTTCATTAGCCATCTCAATGAGTACTAGAAGATCTTCAAAATCATTATACAGCTTCTCGAACTTTTCTACTCTGTCTTTGTAAACTTTGATTGTTTGCAAAACTTGTTGGGCACGCTCGATATCATCCCAAAAGGCGCTGTCCATGGATAATGCTTCTAATTCCTCTACCCTTGCCTTATACTTATCAATGTCAAAGAGAGTTCCCCATTTCCACTAATCTCGATCTATAGGGTAGTAGCATCCCTTGTAGCTGCTCCATCTCTATCATACCATCACTCCTTTATATTTATCATAGTAATTTATATTCACTTATTCAACTGTTTTTAACAAAAAAAACTAAATTATTATAAAAAAATAGCTTGAACCTCAGTTCAAACTATTTCTAATAGCGGGGATAGGACTTGAACCTATGACCTTCGGGTTATGAGCCCGACGAGCTGCCAACTGCTCCACCCCGCGTCAAATATATAGATTTATTAACTACAAATCTGTTAATTAAAGTATAACTCCCAAATACTTTTTGTCAAGGCTATTGTTTTTCTCTAAAGACGATGGTATCAGATTCTACCATTCTAAGTTGCTCTGTTGCGATCTTCCGTATATACTCCAGCGTATCCATCTTCTCTAGTTCCTTTTTTAGTTCATCAAGCTTCTCTTGCTGACTAGCTACTTTTACTTGCTCAGCTTTAATCTCTTCATCAACTTTATCATTTAATTTCCTTAATTCTTGTCCACTTATAAAAAAACCACACACTGCTAGTATCGTTATAGCAAAAGCAATTCTAACAATTAACTTTTTTTGTTTTTTCATTTGTATCCCTGCTTTTGTATTATATTTAATAAACTTTATTTACTAATATAATATTAAATTCATTAGCATTTGTAAATCAAATTTTACTCTTTTTTAGATAGGTGTCCACTTTTTTATCAGCCACCTTGAAATAATGCTTTCTCTTTAATGCTCGGAGGTGGATTTTTTGATGATAGTAGGCTTTTCTTATTTGATGTTTGATGTACACTAAAGGAATCTTAATCGCACCAACTATTGCTTTAATAGGTATTAATAGAAGGGCATAACATTTTCTAAGTATACGTTTAATAAAATCAATCATAATGGTGGTGATTTTCATAAATACAATACTGAATGTCAAAAAATAAAGGGTTGCTCCTAATAACATCCCAATAAATATAAAGGGTCTAATATTAGCATAGTTACATCTATAAAGTATATAAAACCCTATAAATCCACTGATAATCCAATATAGCATATCCTCTATTTGAACCAAAAAGTTAGGATGCTTAATAATCTTTCTCGCAATCCTAATTAAATCAAAAAGAATACCTAATAAAATGCCTATTTGAATAGAGGTTATAAAGAGCTGTACTTGGCTACTTACAATTTGATTCATATAACCACCAACTTATTTAAAAAGTTTTGACATAAGAGCGCCCTTTTTCTTTCCAGGCCCCTGACTGTCATGATAAATTAAATCAGTAATGATGCCTTCCACACTCACTTCACCGTCATCAATGTTCATTTTGACGATGTGCAGCCCTTCACCTCTAACATCTACATAGCCTTTACTCGTTTCAAGTTCTATCATTTCTTCATCAAAGGAAAATACTTCTAGAACACCGGAAATGGATAATCTTTCTCTATCCACTAAGTTAACCGTATGCTTTTTACCCATTTTATCTTCCATCATAACCATCCTTTCATTTCACAGCCTTCTATATCTATTTATATGAAAGGAATTAATATTTATTACAAAATACGGTACAAGTTATCTGTTTCTTCTTTTTTAACGTGTTCTTTTATTTCCAGTACTTCATATTTGGTAAGTTGCTCCCCAAAACGAATTTCTATAATATCTCCCACCTTTACGTCCGTACCTGGTTTTGCTACTTTTTGATTCACTAAAACTCTTCCACCATCACAAGCCTCTTGTGCAATGGTTCTCCTCTTAATAATACGACTTATTTTTAAGTATTTATCAATGCGCATAGCTGCCTCCTCTTATTTACAAATACACCTTCATGCCTTCACAAAAAAAAATCTACACCTAGGTGTAGATTTTTATATATTAGTTACCTTTAACAACATCTTTTAAAGCTTTTCCAGGTTTAAACTTAGGTGCTTTTCCACCTGGGATTGGCATTTCTTCATTTGTTTTTGGATTTCTTCCTACACGTGGTTTACGCTCTGTAACTTCAAATGTTCCAAAACCAACTAATTGAATTTTTCCCCCAGCTTGAAGTTCTTCCATTACAACATCTTCAAAAGCTCTAAGTGCTTTTTCAGCATCTTTTTTGCTAAGTTCTGCTTTTGCAGACATAGCTGATACTAATTCAGATTTGTTCATTATTTGTTCCTCCTCTATTCATGTATATAACATGGATATATGTATTGAAAACACACACTCAACCTTCGTCAAGCCTTGAATTTTCAATATATCTAAATCTATTTATAAACTTTTCCAATGACTTTGTCAAGGTAATTTCAGCATTTATATTAAAAAAAGTGGATAATTTTACTACTTCCATTAGCATTTCGCCTATTTCTTCTTCTTTCTGGGAAATTTCTCCAGAAACTGATGCTGATTTTAGACTAGACAAGCCCTCTATTAAGTGGTCAATGATTTGATT
>JAEXBC010000506.1 GCA_023457875.1 Bacillota bacterium
GGTGTAAACTGGCGATATCAAATAAGGAGGCGAAAGTCAGTGAAATCATTTTTAATTAGTGATAATCATGATACTTGGGTAGGAATGAGACTTGCAGGCATTGAAGGTATAGTAATCCATGAAAAAAATGAAGTCCTAGAAGCAATGAAGAGCGCTATGAGTGATCCTAACATAGGAATCATTATACTTACAGAAAAAATAGTGGATTTAGCCCAGGATGAGATCATGGAATATAAGCTTAAGTATAAAATGCCATTAATTATAGAGATTCCAGACAGACATGGAACCACAAGAACTTCGGATGTCATTACTGGTTACATTAGAGAATCTGTAGGAATTCGCATATAGAGGTGAAAGAAATGGTTACTATAGAACAAAAACTAACATTATTTTCAAAACTTTTAAACCAAGACATTAAGGAAGAGACGGAAAAGAAATTTTATGATTTAGAAAAGGAATACAAGCGCATTATTGCTGAAAGTAAGTATCGTACAGATTGTGAATGTAAAGAAATCATTGAACTTGCAAGGCGAAAAGCGGAGTTAAAAAAGGTTGAGCTAATCAGTAAAGGCAAGCTTGCTAGTAAAAAAGAGAATATGTGTACCATAGAGAGGGTTTTCGAACGTTTCAAGACTTCTCTAGAAGCCAAAATCAATGAATTTGTGACTTCCAGTGCATATAATACTTATTTGGAAAAGCAAATTTCCGAGTTGGATGACCTAAAGGAATACAGTAATGAGCTGATTGTTTATTTAACACCAAATGATTATGCGCATCATTTAGACTTTATCAAAACGCAGCTTACAAAAATAGGCATTCCTCCTAGCAAATTAGCCTTTGAGCAAACTAAGGAGCCTATTTTAGGAGGGCTAATTATCAAGGATCCTCAGTTGAATATGAGAATAGATCAAAGCATACGTGCTGCTATGGATGAACAAAAGAATAACATTATGGAGAAAATTACTTTTGCAATTGAAGAGGAGTGTGAGCAATGTGAATAAAGCAGGTGGCATTGTAGAACTCATAAATGGTCCAGTTGTAAAAGGAATAGGAATGGCAGATTTTATGGTCAATGAAATGGTTACAGTTGGAAATAGACAGCTCATAGGTGAAGTTGTTTCCCTAGAGGGTGATGTGGCTACTATACAGGTGTATGAAGAGACTGAAGGACTTTCAGCAGGAGAACCTATCACAGCAACTGGTGCACCACTTTCATTAACCTTGGGGCCGGGAATGCTGAGTAATATGTTTGATGGGATTCAAAGACCACTTAAAAAAATTCAAGAGATTTCTAAAGATTTTATTCCAGAAGGCATTGGCTTGTTATCATTGGATGAGGACAAGTTATGGCAGGTAACCATTACAACTCAGGTAGGAGATGAACTAAATGGTGGAGCCACTTATGCTACTGTTCAAGAAACACAAAGTATTCTTCACAAAGTGATGGTACCACCTAAGTACCACGGAAAAGTAGTAGAAGTGAAGGCAAATGGTAGCTATAGAATAAATGATACTATTGTGGTACTAGAACTTGAAAATGGAGAGAGAGTGGATTTGACTTTGGTGCAAAAGTGGCCAGTTAGAACGCCTCGCCCAATTAGCAAAAGAGTGCCTATTTATAAGCCACTTGTAACGGGTCAACGTGTTATTGATACGTTTTTCCCAATAGCTAAGGGTGGAACTGTAGGCTTGCCAGGTGGTTTTGGTACAGGTAAAACAGTTACACAACACCAACTTGCAAAATGGAGCGATGCGGACATTATTGTCTACATTGGCTGCGGCGAACGTGGTAATGAGATGACCAACGTATTAGAAGAGTTCCCTGCACTGATTGACCCACGTACCAATCGTCCTTTAATGGAACGTACCATTTTAATTGCCAACACCTCTAATATGCCAGTTGCTGCTCGTGAAGCAAGTATCTATACTGGTATTACGATGGCTGAGTATTTTAGAGATATGGGTTATAATGTGGCTATTATGGCTGACTCTACCTCAAGATGGGCAGAAGCACTTCGCGAAATTTCAGGTCGTCTAGAGGAAATGCCAGCTGAAGAAGGCTATCCAGCTTATCTTCCCTCAAGACTTGCTCAGTTCTATGAAAGAGCAGGTTGTGTGGAAACATTAGCAGGAGATGAGGCTTCAGTAACGATTATTGGCGCTGTTTCTCCAGCAGGTGGAGACTTTTCAGAGCCAGTAACGGAAAATACAAAACGTTTTGTTAGTGCCTTTTTAGCACTAGATAAGAAGCTTGCTTATGCAAGACATTATCCATCCATCAATTACCTTACAAGCTATAGTAGTTATGTTTCTTTACTTCAGAATTGGTATAGCGAAAATGTAGCACCAGATATGCTTACACTTCGTGGTAAGATGGTACGTTTACTGCAAGAAGAAGAAAAGCTTAATGAAATTGTGCAGTTGGTAGGAGAAGATGTCCTTCCAAATGACCAGACCTTAGTATTAGAAATTGCAAGGACAATTAAAAAAGGATTTTTACAACAAAATGCACTTCATAAAGATGATACTTATGTGAGTCTAGAAAAGCAATATAAGATGCTTCAGGTCATAGATGATTTATATGAAAATGCTTTAAAATGCGTTAAAATAGGTATTCCTTTATCTACTATTCGCAAAGAGCCAGTATTTGATGCTGTGGTTAAAATGAAATATGATGTGCCAAATGACCATATTGAACTTTTAGATGACCTTTGCGAGCGTATTGTAAAGGATTATGAAGAGCTTAGACAAAAGTATGCATAGGGGAAGGAAAAAATATGAGAAAAGAATACTTAAAATTAAATAAAGTTGAAGGTCCCCTCATTGTCCTTTCCAATGTGGATGATGTAGCATATGATGAAATGGTTCACATTAAACTAGATAGTGGGGAGATTAGAAAAGGTAAGGTTATTAAAATTGAAGGAAAGACAGTGGTTGTTCAGGTGTTTGAGGGAACAGCAGGTATTTCTACGGGAAACGCTAGTGTTAAATTCACCGGAGAACCTTTAAAGCTTGCATTAAATAAAGAGATTTTAGGACGATCCTTTAATGGAATTGGTGAGCCATTAGATGGTGCCTACCCAATCATATCTAAGACTAAATACAATGTGAATGGACGTCCCATTAATCCCGTTTCTCGTCGCTATCCAAGAAACTTTATTCAAACAGGTGTTTCAGCCATTGATGCATTAATGACACTTATTCGTGGTCAAAAGCTGCCTATCTTTTCTGGAAATGGTATTGCACACAATGAACTGGCTGTTCAAATCGTACAGCAAGCTAAAATTGAAGGTGCAAATGCAGATAACTTTGCTATTGTCTTTGGTGCAATGGGTGTACGTCACGACGATGCGGCTTATTTCTCAAGATGTTTTGAATCAGCTGGAGTACTTGACCATGTTGTTATGTACTTGAATCTAGCAGATGATCCTATTACTGAAAGAATATCTACTCCCCGATGTG
>JAEXBC010000507.1 GCA_023457875.1 Bacillota bacterium
TGCTCCGAACTGGTATATGAAATCTTCCTTAAGGCCAACCAAAACGTCCCCGTGTTTACGCTGAACGCCATGACTTTCAAAGCCCCCGGAAGCAAGGATTTCACCCCCGAATGGGTTGAGTATTATAAAAAGCTGGGGCAGCCCATCCCCGAAGGTGAACCGGGAATCAACCCCGGAGCCATGTCAAAAGCAGATGTGATTGAGATTCTTGGGGAGTTGTGAGACATTGAGTAATTTCACTCATTACACTGAGTAATTTTTTCATCTATGTTCTAAAGGACTCATATTGAGATAGTTAAATCATTAATAAAAGAAATAGAACTATCACTTGATCTGTTTAAAGCTTATGTTTAGAAAAAAAATACAGGAAACTAAAAAAAGAACAATTATATATTATCTATTCCAAATAATTATTTACCTTTAGCAAATATAATAGTTTTTCAGAATAATTTGTGAAAAGCAGATGTCGTGAACATGATAATAACAGTGTCGTAGAGAAAAAAGACATAAAATAACTATAGTTTTAAACATACATCTACAATGTGGGCAGATAATGAAACAACACAAGATTTGCTTGGCTACCAAGTTCATGCAGACCTTTTGAAAAATATAATTATAAATGAATCCATGCTACCAATATCCATAGGAATTTTTGGTAATTGGGGGTCAGGTAAAAGTAGTTTGATGCTTTTACTTAAGAATAGTATCGAAGTTTGGATTGCTAAAACAAAAGAGCAAAATAAGAATCTAGATGATAAGAAAAAAAACAATGATAATGTTATCCAAATTTATTTTAATAGTTGGCAATTTGAGACCTATGATTCTACAAAATTGACTCTGATTGAAACTATTCTTGAAGCAATTATTAATGATTTAGATGCAAAAAGAGATGCATTTGAAAAAATTGATGATTTTTTTGCTCGAATAAAAATTCTCAAAGCAGGAATATTTGTCCTGAAAAAAGTCTATGAAAATCTAACACCTAGAAAAATTCAGGAATGTTTTCCAACAAAAGAGGAGTTAGATAAAATAACAGGAAAAGACAAGTACAACAAATTAATGTCAGATATCGCAGATGGAAATATATCTAAGTTTGTTGCAACATTTCGCGAACTTTTTGAAGGACTAGTAGAAGATGTTAATTATAGAGCAATTATAGTATATATTGATGATTTAGATAGATGTGACCCTAAGAGAATTATTGAGTGCCTTGAAGCCGTGAAACTTTTTGTAAATGTAGACAGAACAGCATTCATAATTGGGGCGGATGAACGAATTATTGAGTATGCAATTAGTCAACACTACCCGATACAAATGAAAAAAGAGGATATATCAAGTCCTTTTTCTGACTATTTAGAAAAGCTCATACAATTACCATATAAACTTCCTCGTTTATCAGATAATGAGCAAGAAACATATATAACCTTATTGTTATGTAAAAATCACCTAAATCCTATTCTCTTTAAAGATATACACAATAAGTATTTAAAATATCGCAAAGCTGATAAGCACTCAAAATATAATATTGAGAACATAAAAGCAGACTCCCCAAATGTCGATTTCCATAGTGTGGAATATATGCTTCCTATAGTATCGCTTATTAAACTATTCCTTAATGGAAATCCACGTCAACTTAAACGGTTTATGAATACTCTTTATGTTAGACAGGAATTAGCAACAGTTGCTGGCTTTGAGGATATTCGTCCTGACGTGCTTGTCAAATTGATGGTTTTGGAGTATAATACTCTATACTCTTTGCGCTTTGAAGATTTATATAAAATGCAAAGAGACAACAATGGCGTTTTGCCTATAGAAAATGTAGAAGAAGAAGCCGTCATGAAAGAAGGAATACAAAATGAATTATGGAAAGATAATTGGTCTTCTGATTATCTTAGACAGTGGCTTTGCACAAAACCATCACTAAAAAATATTAATCTTCAAAACTATTTTTGGGTTGCACGTGATGCATTAAAAAATGAAAAGCCTGTGGCTTCCCTTGTTACGTCAAGAGTCATGCTTCTGTTCAAAAGACTATCTAGATTGCAAACATTAGTAGTAATGAAGAGAGATTTACCTAACATAGTTAGTGATTGTGATGATTCAGAAAAAGAAATGATAATTCGTTTGATTAACGAGAAACTCCGTTCAAACCCTAGATCAGCGACATGTTGGTTATTACTAAACGGTGATGAAAAGAATTTACTAATTGGTAATAGTATAGAACGATTAAAACTTCTATTACATAATATTAAAACTGATAATATTGATCCACAAGCCGCATCTTTCTTTGCTATGATGTTAGCTATAGATGGTGAAATACATGATTATGTAGTATCAATTCCAATTGCGATTCCGTTAAAACGAGCAATAGAAAAAAAGAAAAATAAATAATCTAAGTCATTCATATATGGGAACATCACAATCACATAACTTGAAATCCACACCAAACTGGTCTTCTGCAAAACGTGCAATGACAAGTATAATTAATGGTACAGGCAATTCCTCTATAAATAAAGCTAAATTCATAAGTTATTTAGGCTCAGCTATGGATAACAATATGTACAGAGGTGCTAGAGGAAGAAATCAAAGAGCTTCTTTCCATGGGCAATTTGGTCTTGCTGGTGGGCGAGCTATGATCAATCTAATTTCTTTTATTTCGAATATCAGAGAAAATGGATTATCAAGTACCCTTAGCCTTTGGGGATTATCTGAAGATGACAGACCAGAGACTCTGCGAGAATTCATGGATTTACTTCTTAAGAAAATAATGGATGAAAATGATTCCACTATAGATGATGCAGCAGCTGAATATGCTCTAGATCAACTTCTCAATGAACTTTTGGAAGAATGTAATGATATGCAAGAGATTGAAGACAGATTCAGAGAAGCAACAGATGACGAAATACATAGTTGGATTATTAATTATGAAATAAACTACATACTTGAATATTCCGCCGAACTGTTTCAAAGCCATATTTTTGATAAAGGAGGCAATCCTGAAAGCATTAAAGAAGAAATTCGTAGCTGGTTACATAATGAATTGGATGAGAGATTGGGAGAAAAATTATCTCATCATGATTTGAATAGTCCTGAAGGTAAAGAATTTCTCGACACATTAACATTTGAAATTATAAACATATGGAGACAAGAATAAATATCAATTACACGGAATCAAATAACGTAAATATATTTGGCACATTCTCTCTTTCGTTTCAGGGATATGACGGTCAATTGCGAACTGTGAAACTAAAGTTTGACCCAAAATCATTGTGGGAGTTCTCGCAAGAGACTTCATCTGTGGCATTTGATTTTCTAATTTTATCATTAATCGTCTATAACGTTGACCGCGCTATAAATAGACTTCAATACTCTGTTGATGGATGGAGAAGGGATTTAAAATTAGTAAATGTTCCCGTTTCTAATTTAAGAGCAATGGATCAAGGTCGCAACGCTATAATTAGGGCTATAAATTTTTTAACTGGTGACAATTGGGATATAAATTTCACACAAGCTCAACCATATCACTACTTGCCAACAAGAAATATACAACGATATGAGATAAACGAATATGAAAAAGTCATGCTTTTTTCTGGAGGGATGGATTCTCTTATTGGTTTTATCGATGAGGCAAGCACTTTACAAAATGAAAAGAAAATTCTTCTTATCTCACATATGGAATTGGGAAAAGAGCGCAGTGACCAAAAAAGCATATTAAATTATTGCCAAGAGAACCATATATTCACGAATAAATATCGCCAATTATTACTTAATGCGGGTTTAAAACCAAATTCTTGGAATATACCAAAAACATCTGGAGAAAGTACATTTCGTGCTCGTTCACTGTTATTCTTTGCATCTGGGATTTATGCAGCACATCATATAAGTTCCAATACAACACTAATTGTCCCTGAAAATGGAACTATTTCTATCAATTTACCATTGGATAGTGGTCGTAGAAGCGCTTGCAGTACTAGAACAACCCATCCTACATTTATCAAAAGACTAGAAGAAGCTTTACACTTAATTGGTATTGATAATACTTTTTATAATCCATATCAATTAAAATCAAAAGCTGATATGATGTTACAATGTGACGAGGACATTGTCAAAAGTCCTATTATAAGGCAATTGTACTCACTTTCTTGTTCTTGCGCAAAACGTAATCATAATAGCTACTGGGATAAGAGTAGTCAAAATATTCAGAATGACAGTATTAATCATTGTGGCATGTGTTTGCCATGTTTATATAGAAGAGTCACCTTGAATGCCCTAGGACTAGATACAGAGGACAAATTAGGAACTGATGTAATGCATGGTGTAAAATACAATATCCACAACAGAAGTCAAAAGAGTACTCGGGATTTTCTTGCTTTACTATATTTTTTAAAGAACAGGATGAGTGAACACACTATTAGACTAGAACTAATTATGAATGGTATTCATTCAAAACAAGAACTTGATGAGTATACAACATTAGTCATTCATTCTTATGAACAGGTTAAGGAATGGATTCAAGAAAAGGGAACAGATGAAATTAAACAATTAGCAGGAATTGTATGATTATAGATACACACTGCCATTATGATATGATGCCAAATCCAGAGGCTTTCATCTTAGAAAATGAAAAACTTGGTAATATAATAATCGGCATGACCAACTGTCCACAACACTTTGAAATGGGGTATTATCATATCCGTAATTTCAAACGAATACGATTAGCACTAGGATTCCATCCACAAATAACACATGAGATAATAGATCAGCTTCCTCTATTTAAACGCTTGATTAATAAAACTTCTTATATCGGAGAAATTGGACTTGACTTCTCAAAACAATTTATTGGAAGTAAAAAAATCCAAATAGATTGTCTCCATGAGATTCTATCATCTTTACGTGGGGAGAAAAAAATTTTAAGTGTACATTCAAGATTAGCAGAGGATACTTTATTAAATTTGCTACGTGAGTATAATATTGAAAATGTTATATTTCATTGGTACTCTGGAAAATTATCTCTTATACAAAAGATTATTGATTGCGGATACTATTTCTCCATTAATGAAGCTATGAGTGTATCTGAAAATGGAAAAAAAATAATTACTAGAATTCCTCATGATAGAATTCTCACAGAAACAGATGCTCCATTTAATCAAAAATGCAACATTAACGAAACTTGGAAAAACATTTCCATTAATGAAAGCGTCATTGAAAATAATTTCAGAACTTTGATAAGTCGAATATACTAGCAACTTCATTAATAATGTAGACAAAAGTCACAAGAAAACATACATATATTATTTCAGCAGTTACACCAAGGCATCAAGAATAGTAAAAATAGATCTCTTTTTCAAAAAAGTCACCCCAATTCTCTGATTTATTTTACATTAATCTCATCCTATTTTCATTATAGAGTGAGATTCAAAGCTATCAATATTTACAACAATTTAATCAATTAATGTAATAGATATCATTCACTACAGTGTATCATTGCTGTCCTATTAAAATCTGAAATAGTTCTTTGAAGTAATTGAAATTTAGTTCGTTACAGAGTTTTTTCGAGCGAACAGACTTGGACTTGTAGCTTTGCATCAGATTAATCCGATGGCATATGTTTCAAGACAAATACGTTTTCGCTCAATTGACTTCGTTTCTGAATCGAAATAAGTTTAACCGCATTGTGGTCAAATATGATGGTGACAAATATGTGAAGCATTTCACTTGTTGGAATCAACTACTTGCATTAATGTTCGGTCAACTGTCCAACCGCGAAAGCTTGCTAGATGTGATAGTTGCTCTTGAAGCTCATCATTCTAAATGTTATCATTTAGGAATGAGCAAGAATATATCAAAATCATCCTTGGCAAGGGCAAATCAAGATAGAAACTATCACATCTTTGAAGAATACGCTTACTATCTGGCTAACAAAGCACGCCAAAAGCGTGTTACTCATATTTTTAAAATGGATGGTAACGTTTATGCTTTTGATTCGACAACTATTGATTTGTGCCTTTCAGTATTCTGGTGGGCTAAATTCCGCAAGAAGAAAGGTGGTATCAAAGTGCATACATTATATAATGTGGAAACACAGATTCCGGCATTCTTTCATATTACCGAAGCATCAGTACATGATTCCAAAGTGATGAATAAGATACCTTATGAATCAGGTTCTTATTACATCTTTGCCCCCGGTTATAGCAACTTCAAGATGTTATATAAGATTCATCAGATTGGAGCCTACTTCATTGTCAGAGCAAAAAAGAGCCTTCAATACAAATCCGTCAAATGGAAACGTAGGCTACCTAAAAATGTGCTTTCGGACTCAAATATCCTTCTTACGGGATTTTTCCTAAAGAATACTACCCAGACCCACTTAGACTGATTAGATATTGGGATGAAGAACTAGAACTGGAATTCACATTCATGACCAACACAACTCATATTTCTGCACTTCAGGTTGCTGAACTATATAAGAATCGTTGGCAAGTCGAGCTCTTCTTCAAATGGCTCAAGCAGCACCTTAAAATCAAAAGATTTTAGGGCACTACAGAGAATGCCGTTCGAATACAGATATATACTGCAATATCCAATTACTGCTTAGTAGCAATCATTCAACACGATATGCAACTTGATAGAAGTACATACGAAGTGCTACAGATATTGAGCATCTCTTTGATAAAAACTAAATTTCAAAATGACAAAGAACGATTCGGGCCAAATGAGCCAAGTTTAATTAATTTTTAATTCGTACCAGTTTTAATGGGACACTAGTGAGTTTAGATTAAAAAAATCAGAATTAAACTAGATACATTTATATTTTATTGTTACTTTTGTAAAACGTGTTAATACCGTTATCATTCTTACATAAAAAGATGTAATGAATAATAATTTATAAATAAATACACGACAGTCTGTAACACAAAATATAAAAATAAACATTTATAGTATAACCTTATGATCTACATATTGTTGCTTTTTCTCACGATATTCTTCGTTATGTATGCATTTTATTTGCGATATAAAAAAATGACATTTACAAGGGAACGCTATGCCTTTGCTGCTTTATCGTCGACTGTATTATTATCAACAATAATCATAAATACAATATTAGGATCAACACCATGGGATAAAATTATTGAATTTGTGTATCATATATTGGATAAGAGCTACCAACCCAAAGAGGCAACATGGGCAGAAAAAACATTAGTGATATTGTTTATTGGATATGTCATTTGGATAATAAATAGAAATTTTCTTAAATGGGATGGATTAAAGTCAATTCGCCAATATGAAAATGAGATTTTATTTAGAAATAGTACACTGATTACAGAAAGCTATTTTGAACTTGTAAGATTTATTAAGAGGCAAGAGCTTGAGATTTTTGATGATAGCAAGGTTAAATCAACATTAGCAAAAATCGAAACTCCTATTTATAATTTATCTTGGCGTGATGAGGTACGTGAACTAATAGAATTAAAATGGATAAGTTATAAGTTAAATGAATTTGAAGATTGGCATGACATTGCTAATTGTTGGATTGGTATAAATTACAGAACAAACAAAAAAATTTGTGTATTATGTTGTTCGGAGGAACCTTCAGAACAAAAAACATCAGAATTTATTTCTTATTGTATAAAAATAATTTCAGTTAATTCGATTGAAAAATTCATTGTAGTTTATAAGGATGGTGTAGATACAAAAAAAACAACTATACTAGAAAATGAAATATCATTTTTTAGTCACAAATATCTCTTGGATAACATTGTGGATTTTGAAGACTATTTTTCTGATATTAAGAAGCGAGTGCTTTTTGATGGATTAGCCGATTCAGAAATAAAATTACTTGATTCATATGTAAGTTCATATGTCGAACATTCTAATGTGGATAAGCTCGATTTTTTAGAGGATTACTTACTAAAATGGTTAAAGGAAAAATCATGTAGACAATTGTCTGTCTTAGGAGAATACGGACAAGGAAAAAGTACTGGCATGTTAGCATTTACTTATCAACTAATAAAGAATATTGATAATGAAAAATATATCCCAATATTTATTGAACTAAGAGGTAAAAGTCCATCAACTCTCCAGCCCATTGAATTATTTGGGGCATGGGCAAGTCCATATAGAATAGATCCAAAAGCATTATTTAAGCTTTTGCAACATGGTCGATTATTACTAATATTTGAAGGGTTTGACGAAATGTCACAAGTAGGTGATTCAGAAGCTAGAATAAATCATTTTCGTTCAATTTGGAAGTTCTGTTATAAGAATGCAAAAATGGTAATAACAGGAAGGCCTAACTTTTTTTTAGATGATAGCGAATTAAAAACAGCATTAGGCATTGAAGAATCGGTTGCGAGTGGCCCATATTGCGAAGCCTTGCATTTAAGACCATTTACTATTGGACAAAT
>JAEXBC010000508.1 GCA_023457875.1 Bacillota bacterium
TTTTTCATGAAGTAAACATACAAGACCATGTTTCTCAGCGATTTTTTTCATAAGTTCCATTGTCAATTGATTATGATCTGTTGCAATATTAGTTGTTCCAAAGATTGGCGCAAGTTCATGTTGGCAAGGAGCAACTTCATTATGTTTTGTCTTAGCCAAAATACCAAGTTTCCATAATTCTTCGTCTAACTCCTTCATATATTCAGACACTCTTGTTCTAATATTTCCAAAGTAGTGATCTTCAAGTTCTTGACCTTTAGCTGGTTTTGCACCAAATAATGTTCTACCTGTTAGGATGAGGTCTTTACGTTTTTCATACATTTCTTTAGCTACTAAGAAATATTCTTGTTCTGGTCCAACTGTTGTCGTTACTCTCGTAACAGATTTGCCAAACTTAGCCAGGATTCTAATTGCTTGTGTATTAATTGCCTCCATTGAACGAAGTAATGGTGTTTTCTTATCAAGAACTTCTCCACCATATGAACCAAATGCTGTTGGAATATATAATGAGTCATCCTTAATAAAAGCATATGAAGTTGGGTCCCAAGTTGTATAGCCACGTGCTTCAAAGGTTGCACGAAGACCACCTGATGGGAAAGAAGATGCATCTGGTTCGCCCTTGATAAGCTCTTTTCCAGAGAACTCTAATATTATTCTACCATCTTTTGCTGGAGAAATAAAGGCATCATGTTTTTCTGCTGTAATTCCTGTCATAGGTTGAAACCAGTGAGTATAATGTGTTGCTCCCTTTTCTACTGCCCAATCTTTCATTGCTTCAGCTACAATATCTGCAATATCTTTACTAATTTCTTTGCCCTCAGCCATTGTCTGTTTAAGCGCTTGATATACCGCCTTTGGTAATTTAGATTGCATTACTGATTCATTAAATACATTACATCCAAAAAATTCATTTACTTTTGACATACTAAATTCCTCCTCATTTTTACCTTTATATATTTTTATAATAATGTGTTAATACTATGGCTCTAATCGGTGTACATCCCTTGGGAACATACTTGCTTGCCTTACGTTCGCTAAATCTAAAAGCTTCATTACAAATCTTTCTAGTCCAATTCCAAGTCCACCATGTGGTGGCATACCATATTTATGAATATTGAGGTAGTGTTTTAAATCCTCTGGATCCATCCCCATTTCCTTCATCTTTTCTACTTGCTCATGATAATCATGGATACGCTGACCACCTGTTGTGATTTCTAGCCCCCTAAAGAGTAAGTCAAAGCTTAATGCAAAGCGGCTATCTTTCTTATCATTCATCGCATAGAAGGGACGCTTAGAAGCTGGAAAATGAGTAATAAATACAAATTCACTTCCCCAATGCGCTTTTGCATAGTCACAAATCATCACTTCATCTTCTGGATCTAAATCATATTTATTTTTGCCACCCTTATCTTTGATGAGCTCTAGTGCCTCCATAAATGTAAGCGACGGAATGGTATCTATACTTGGTAAGACAGCACCTACCTCCTCAATATATGTCTTGTGATGTGTTTTTAGATAGTCAATCACATACTTAAGCATGGCTGTTTCCATCTCCATCACATCAAACATGCTGTCAATATAACCCATCTCAAAATCCAAACCGATATATTCATTTAAGTGTCTTGAGGTATTATGCTTTTCTGCTCTATACACAGGTGCAATCTCAAATACTCTATCAAAAAAGGCTACACAGGTTTGCTTATAAAACTGTGGGCTTTGTGCCAGATATGCCTCTTGATTAAAGTAATCTAATTTGAAAATATTTGCTCCGCCTTCTGCGCCTTGGGCTACAATTTTAGGTGTATGAACTTGAGTGAAGCCTTGGCTTTCCATAAATTCTCTAAAGCCTGTTACAACACCCTCTTGTATTTTAAAGATTGCTTTTTCATAAGGATTTCTAAGTGCAACTGAGCGATGATCAAGATTAGCTTCTAGGCCACAGCCTAATTTCTTATGACCTACGTTAAGTGGATATTCAGCAGCTGGTGTACTTAATATCTCATAATCTTCAAGTACTACTTCAAATCCAAGATTTGCTCTTTCATCCTCTCTCATATAGCCCTTGGCCCGGATATACATCCCTACACTAAGGTCTTCTATAGATGTCTTGCATTTTTCTTCTTCATATATTGCCTGAATCAAATGCTCACTAGTTCTTAAAATAACAAATGAAAAACCACTCATTCTTCTTATTTTATGAACACAAGCATCAATCGTAAGGAGCTTGTTTAAATCAGCTCTTATATCTGATAGTTCAAATACCTTTTTTAGATCTACTCCTTTAATCTGCTGCATAGTATACTCCTTTCTGCCTTACTTGAGCTTATTTAATGCCTGTTCAAGTATAAGTTTAATGGTTTTTGGATTAGCCCTACCTGCTAGTGCCTTGCTACATTGTCCCATAAGGAAACCAAATAGCTTTTCTTTTCCATTAAGGTAACCTTGAACCTCATCTGTAAATTCACTCACAACACCAGCTACAACCTGCTCAATTTCAGCTAAATCATCATTCATTAGGAAGCCTTGTTCCTTTGCTATTAACTCTGGTGTTTTATTTTCTTGAAGCATGAGTTTTAAAATCTCTTTGGCATTATTTCTATTGACTACATTTTCTTCTATCATCTTCACTAAGCTGGCAAAAGCCTCCGGTGAAAAGGGGATTTGGGTGCTCTGTAGCTC
>JAEXBC010000509.1 GCA_023457875.1 Bacillota bacterium
TCGAAAGGGTTTATTTTTGTACGAAGAGCGACAGGCATAGGCTTTTTTCGGTATTCACTTGGCGTTACACCATAGGTTTCCTTAAAAGCTCTTGTAAAAGCTTCATGTGAAGAATAACCATACTCAAAAGCAATATCCAAAAAGCTTTTTTCACTGTCTCGAATCGCTTTTAATGCAAAGGCTAATTTTCTCTGTCTAAGATAATCTTTAAACGACATACCCAATATTTCCTTAAACTTTCTCGTAGTATGAAATTCACTGTAACCTAACTTTCGAGAAAGAAATCGCAGCGTTATGGCTTCATTGTTACGATTTTTAATGCACTCGTCAATTTCATCAACGATGATTTGGATTTGCTTATGCCACTGGTACATTCATCTATTCACCTCGTTTCAACCACCCTATATTCATTATAGAGTAATGATCATTGCCCTACTTGATTTTACTTGCTAAAAAGAGAGGATACTATGGTAAAATGGCTCTTTTTATGATATTTCCGGTATAGCTTTCCTTAATGCGTGCCACCTCAAGGGGTGTTCCTTGGGTGAGAACATAACCGCCTTTGTCTCCTCCCTCTGGTCCCAAATCTATAAGCCAATCTGCATTTTTAATCATATCCATGTTATGTTCTATGATGATCACGCTATTTCCTGCCTTGACAAGTTTTTCAAGTAGTTTAAGAAGATGTGCTATATCTAAAAAATGTAATCCTGTAGTAGGCTCATCTAATAAATAGAGCGTTTTCCCTTTTTCACTTACGACTAATTCCTTTGCCAGCTTAAGCCTTTGAGCTTCTCCTCCTGATAAGGTAGTAGCACTTTGCCCTAATTTTAAATAACCTAATCCAACTTCAATTAGTAGGCCTAATAAGCTCTGTATTTTGGGCGTTCCATTAAAGAAATCATAGGCTTCTTGGACATACATTTCAAGTACTTCAGATATATTTTTCTCTCGGTATTTAACATCGAGAACTTCCTTATTATATCTTTTTCCTTTACAAACGGGGCACTCACTCCAGATATCTGCCATAAAGGCTATAGGCGTACAGATTCTTCCCGCACCATGGCAATAAGAGCATCCTCCCTCTTTCGTATTAAAGCTAAAGAAATTTTCCTTATACTTTCTTTCTCTAGCTAATTGGGTATTTGCAAATACGCCTCTTATTTCCTCCATAATCCCTAATAAGGTAGCAGGATTAGAACGTGGCGACTTGCCAATTGGCTTTTGATCCATCTTAATGATTTGACTAAAGCCCTCTGCTCCCTCTATCCCCTCATAATGAGGTCCACTATTTTGTTGGTCTTTTATCTGCCTTTGCACTGCCAAGTATAGTACTTGATTAACGAGTGTACTTTTTCCTGAACCGCTTACGCCGCACACACAGGTTATGGCTTCTGTAGGAAATGTAATATCAATATGCTTCAGGTTATTGGCTTGTATGCCTTTTAAGTTTATCCAATGCGTAGCTTGATGGATATCCTTTCTATTTCTATAGACCTGTTTCTTTTTAGAAAGATATTGTCCTGTGATAGATCGTTCATTACTCATTATTTGGCTAACAGTTCCCAATGCTAAGATTTCTCCTCCGTTAACACCTGCTCCAGGGCCCATATCAATCAGATAGTCCGCTGCCTTAAGCATATCCTCATTATGCTCCACCATAACAATGGTATTACCCTTGTCTCTAAGCTGTCTTAATAAATACAATAGGTGCTCATAATCCTTAGGATGAAGTCCCATTGAAGGCTCATCTAGTACATATAAAATGTTAGTCATATCTCCTTTTAGTTGCGTCATCAGCCTTAATCTTTGCCATTCTCCTCCTGAAAGAGTAGGTACTGCTCTGTCTAAGGTTAAATAGGATAGTCCCAAATGTACATATCCTTGTAAACTTTGATATAACTCATTAAGTAAAAGCCCAACTCTTGATAAGTCCCATGAAGTAAGCTGCGCTTCAAGGCCTTCTATGTACTTGATAAGCTCACAAATGCTCATCCGGGCCACTTCTGGAAAACGTTTATCGCCAACTGTTACCATTCTGCCTTCCTTTAAAAGACGCTCTCCTCTACAAGCAGGGCATATTTCTTCATGCATAAACATTTGAGTAAGTCTACTGGCACTCTCTCCCTTTCCTTCTAAAAAATAGCGTTTAATACCATAATAAGCACCTTCTACAGGTCTATTTATTTCTCCACTTCTTCCATTTGCATGCTGATAAACATAACTCACCTTTTCTTCACCGCTTCCCCATATTGCTTTCTTTCTTAATGCTTCGGGAGGCTCGCTCCTTGGCTTTTCTATTTCGACCTTCATGGCTTTTGCAAGCGCTAAGATTTCTCCCTTCATCCAGTTCGCATTGGGTTTATCTCTAAACTTCCGTAGATTTCCCCACCAAGCTGAAGCTCCATCTAATACAGACTTATTAGGTTCGGATACAATATGAGCTATGCTAGGCTCTAACTTTTTGCCCAGGCCTTTACATACCGGACACATACTTAAGGGTCCATTAAAGCTAAAGGTAGAGGGTGTAAGTTCAAAAAGAATATGCTGACAATGATAACACATCTCGGTGGTTTGCATCAGAATAAGCGGTTCATGAGGTATTGTAATTTCTATTGCACCTTTTCCAATTTTTAATGCTTGTTGTACGCTTTTTTTAAGCGTTTCTATCATTTCTAATGCTTCTTGCTCTTCTACTTCCTCAGTAAGCTGCTCTATATAAAATATATTTTTCTCTAATTGGAAGGGATTGATTTGAAAGTAGGTTTTCTTTATCAGTAGCTTTAATTTGCTTATTATTTCATCTTCACTTATTGGAATAATAGCATTGCCACATTTAGGGCAGTGTCTTATACCAATTCCTGCAAATATAGCTTGTAGATAATCATAAAGTCCAGTTAATGTACCTACTGTGGAACGTGGATTACTTCCACTCCCTTTTTGAGAAATAGCTATAGAGGGAGGCAAGCCTAGTATGTCATCTGCATCCGGCTTATCCATTTTTGTATCAGATAAGTAGCCACTTCCCATGCTACTGATTAGCCTTCTTTGGCTTTCTGCATACAGGGTATCAAAAGCTAAACTTGATTTACCACTACCACTTACTCCTGAAATGGCAGTGATTTTTCCATAAGGTATCGAAACATCAATATGCTTAAGATTATTTTGTCTGACACCCTGTACAACAATATGTTGTGGCTGCGCATAGTCTCTATTTTTTTCTGTATGAAGAAATGTTTTATTTACACTTTTCTCTTCCTCCTTAGTTATCCATTGCTTTAATAAATCTAATGAAGAGGGCATCAGTCTAATTTCCTCCATACTTTCCGCTTCTTCCTCTAAAAAGCTTGGCCAGTGGATAAGCCAACTTGGAACATTAACAAGTTCTATATAATCCTCCTCTTTGCAATAAGGCTTTACTTCTACTAAAGGTGTATGATCAAAGCAATCTAGATGACTTACTTGGATTCTACCTAATTCCTCTTCAATCTGAATAATCCTCGTGGTTGTTAAAGCAATAGGATTAGGTCTTACAGGAGAACGGGATGCAAATACACCCGTTTTAGGCGCATTTTCATAGGGTGGTTGGCACAACGTTATCTGCCTATAATGGGGCTTATCAAAACGATTAAACCACCAAAAAACTTTAATATGTGAATATTTTTTAAGCTGCTCGAAATAGAAGGAGGATGCCTCTTTAAAATATAGGTAACACTTCTCTTCAAGTTTTCTAATCTGCCCAATGGCTACTATTTCCTTATCATGATTGTCCTCTCCCTTTTCATAAAGGAAACTCTCTTGTTCTATTGTTCCGTTTTTTACTTCTGATGTATGCTTGTCACGAGCATCCTCATCTATTTCCTTATGTTTTGGACCACTACTTAGCCTAACGCGATCCTCACAAGGAAAATAGGGTTTGATATCAAAAAGGCGCCCTTGAGTTGTAAGGTCATTTTTTGCTTCTAGATAGACCTTACCGACTGATTCCTCTACCTTAATGATCTTAACGACTTGCTCATAAAATGGCACCTCACTCTGTTCATCCTTATCAAAAATAATAATCGCATGACTAAAAAGGCCTAAATATTTTAGACCTTTAATGTAATCTTTTTCTAATTCAATGACCACTTGCATTTCTATTAACTTAATCTTTCCAATAGCTCTCATTTCATAGCTTTGTCTATTATGAGATAACATCTTAATCCCCCTTTAGTAGGTTCTGATGCTACCTATCATAAACCCTCACACCATGTGAGAGTCAATACGCCTATGAATAGGAATTTGAATTTCTGTCATATAGTCCTTGGGGTCCTCTTCATTCCAAGGCCCTCTGTGACAAATTTGCCTACTGCTACCTTCCATCCCATACTGACTATGTTGCTCTAACCACCTTGCAAAGGCTAAGTAATGAGGCGCAATTTTTTCATAAGGACCATAGACCATAAAAGAAGCTACTTGTTCTAAAGGTTCTACTTCACGAAAGCAAAACCCTTCCTTATCTTGACCCCTTTCCTCTGTCACCATACAAACCTCTATGTCTACATCACATTCTTTGTACTCGGCGTCATGATAAATAGCAAAAGAAAAGCTATTTAAGGGTATATTGAGCTGATGCGCTTTGATATATTCACCTATTTCTTTCCACAATAACCCTTCATGAAAATAACTAAGAACCTCTCGTCTTAACGAAAACACAAAGTAACGAGGTACAGCTTTAATAACCACCTTGGTGGCAATTTCAATCTGTTTATTGTGAACTTGCTCTATTGCTGCTCTTATCTGAGCAAGCTTTTGCTGCTCTTTTTCAATCATCCTTCTTGTTTCTTCCTCTTTAAGCTTTAGTTTTTTAATAACCGCCTCTTGCTGCCAATTCATTAACATATCTTTCATTTCTACCACCCCAAATCCCAATTCCCTTAAAAAGATAATCTTATGAAGTACTTCGATTTGATCTGAGGTATATAAACGATACTTGGTATTTGCATCGATTTGGGCGGGTTTAAGAAGATCCATGTCATCGTAATAACGCAGCATCCTGATAGATACCTGTGTAAGCTTTGAAAACTCTCCTATTTTAAACATCCTGCTTCTCCACTATCTTATTTTGCCTTCTTACTATTAAAATCCATGAGCTGTTTTAAGCTAATGTGTCTATTACGAAAACGTGCTTTACCTATTGTTTGTTCTTTCCATTCAATGGCTATTTGCGGACAAGCATGGATACAAGCTAGACAGTGCTCACAGTGATGCAAAAACTGTGGTTTTGTCTGACCCATCGTAATGTTATGCGCGGGACAAACTTTTTCGCAAGTACCACAATGATTACAGCTGTCGCTTATTATAAAATTTTCATCGCAATTTCCTTTTTTAGCAGGAAAGAACCCATAAATTGCCTTATTAAGAAATGTATCAGGGCAAAACTTATTTTTCTTCCGTTCCTTAATAT
>JAEXBC010000510.1 GCA_023457875.1 Bacillota bacterium
CACCGGCTTACCCTCTAAAAGCTGACCGATAAGCTCCCTAGTGTCTGGTTCCCTCAAAGGAGGTAAATCTAAAGGCGTCAATTGTCCATGTAATCTTAGTGTAGGTGGAATCCCTACAGTCAAATGAAGGTCAGAAGCATTTTGCTCTACAACTATCTCTAATAAATCATTAATATCCATATATGCCTTCTCCTCACCCTATTGTTCATAAGCAATTCTTAGCATTTCTTCTAGCGTAGTACTACCCTTTAGCACATTATAAAGTGCATTATCCCACAAAGTACGCATACCTCTTTCCACTGCGATATTCTTGATTTCTTCTGTAGTAGTCTTTCCAGCAGATATCATATCCTCCATATGAGTATCAATTACAAGTACTTCGTGTACTGCTAATCGTCCTTTATAGCCTGTTTGGTTACAAGAACTACATCCTCTTGCCTCATATACCACTGTACCCTCTGGTACATGATAAATGCGTGATTCGGTTGCAGTGACTTCATGCTTGCTTCTACAACTTGGGCATAATTTTCTAACTAAACGCTGGGAGATAACTCCTTTTATTGCTGTCCCTACCATATAAGCTTCTGTCCCCATATCAATTAACCTTGGAATAGAACTTGCAGCATCATTTGTATGTAATGTACTCAGTACTAAATGTCCTGTAATAGCAGCCCTTATAGCAATGCTACTTGTTTCACTATCACGCATTTCACCGATCATAATAACATCCGGGTCTTGACGTAAAATAGAGCGTAGTGCACTTGCAAAGGTTAAACCTACTTTATTATTAACAGCAACTTGATTAATTCCCTCTATCATATTCTCAACTGGATCTTCAACTGTAATAATATTCACATGATCCTTATTAAGCACCTTCAAAGCAGCTGCTAAGGTAGTAGACTTACCACTTCCTGTAGGCCCTGTTAATAGGATAATACCGTGTGGATTTTTAAGTAAATCTTCTATCTTTATGTAATCATCTGGATGAAAACCTATATCCTTTAAAGTCAAATTATTGCCTGTGCGATAAATAAAACGAATAACTGTTTTTTCTCCATATATAGTGGGTAAAATACTTACACGCATATCTACTTGTTGTCCATTGACTATCTTTGACATACGACCATCCTGTGGTAGACGTCTCTCAGCAATATCTAACCCTGATAAAATTTTAATACGCGTTGTAATTGCATTAAGCGTCTCTTTTTTTGTCTGTGCCAACTCATGCAAACGACCGTCCACCCGAAAACGAATACGTACATAATGTTCAAATGGCTCGACATGAATATCAGAAGCCCCCTTTAATATACAGCGTTCCAAGATATTGTTCACCAACTGTACCATAGGAGCATTTTCATTTTCATCTTCTTGAGCTTCCACAACTTGCTTTTGTGCATCTTCTTGTAGCTTTTTCTCAACTTCCGAAACAATGCTTTTAGTCTGAGCCGAAGTATAGGTTTGATTGATAAGATTAATAATAGCCTTTTCTGAAGCTAAAATAGGCAGTATTTCCATTTTTGTACTTAACCTCAAGTCATCAAGTGCAAACATATTAAGCGGATCCTTCATCGCAACCTTTAGCTTATTATCATCAATTCCTACCGCAATAACCGTATAACGCCTTGCAATCGTCTCTGGTACTTTTGAGGCTATATTATAATCAATATTATAGTGTTCAAGATTCATATGTGGGATTCCTAATTGAAACTCTAGAGCCCCTAAAATATCTTCATCTGTAATAATCCCTGTGTTAACTAGAATTTCTCCTATTTTCTTGCCAGTTCTTTTTTGTTCTTTAATCCCCCACTCTAACTGTTCTTCAGTAATCATGCCTGTTTCGTAGAGTAAGTCCCCTATTCTTTTTCTCTGTGTCTTTTTCATCATTCACATCCAGTCCTTCAGCCGATTATAGATAACTCCATTCCAACAATCAAAAATCAATAATAACCTTTGCCAGATTTACAGTAATACATATAAAGTAACTGTATTTATATAATTAGCCTATCCATATAGATCAATTCCTCGTCGTTTAGCGTATTCAAATAAATGCCTCTAATATGTAATTAAAAACGCAAAATCAAACTAGAATACAAATGATTTATCCGTATGTATCCTAAATAAATAATAATTTATATTTTATTTATATTTTAGTTTATTATAACACTATATACACTAATATATCAATGCAAAATTAATTCAATTTTTCTAACTGTTCACGTGTTATCCGAATTAAAAAGTAATTTCATACAGTTTACTCGATGTAATCTAGCTTTTTCTTGAATCTATGATTTTTTATAAATATCAAGAAAACTATTCCCCATGAAATGCTTGTTACTATTGCTCCTGTTTTTAATCCATACGGTACATAGCATAATTTTATAGTATGATCGCCTTCATTTAGTTTCGCACCTAGAAAACCATTCATTACTTTCTGAGTAGATACTTGCTCGCCATCTACATAAATTGTCCAGCCCTTATCAAATGGAATAGAAGTATATAAATATGGCCTCTCTTTATCTACAGATATCATGCCATTAATATGAGTACCTGAGTAATCTGTGATTTTTAAGGCTTGACGTTTAAAATTATCACTTGCTCTTTGTAAATTGTGAGTGTCCAAGCAATAAAATTTTATACTCTCTAGAACAAATTCTTCTCCTACTAA
>JAEXBC010000511.1 GCA_023457875.1 Bacillota bacterium
AATTATTAAATTAATACTTCCGCAAATATAACCATTTAATAATAAATATCATATCATTTAGGATTGTTTAACTATATACCCTTTGATTTAATACTAATATGACATATATTTGTGGCAAATAAAAACAATAAATTATGGAAGTGAAATTAGAATCAGGTGACACAATCACCATACCTGACGACTGCAAAGCCGTTATAAAAGATAAAATTATAACTGTTGAGAAAGAAGTGCAAGAGTTTAAGGATGGGGACTTTGTATATTCAATTAATGATGTATGCGATTTTGTGATGATATATAAAAGCAAAAAAGAATGTTCTTATGCCAATTATCACGCTAGTATATATATGGGGCAGCGTGAAAACCTTGTTTCGTATAATGATTGGTGTGTTTGCTATGACGCACGTATTGCCACCGAAGAAGAAAAACAATTCCTCATTAATGCTCTTCATGCAGACTGGAAAGATTGGGATGCTGTTAATAAAAGGATTGTAGAATATAGGTGGCAGCCTAAAGACGGAGAAGATTATTATGTGATAAGCACGTTATTTAAAGTGCTTAGATTTACATGGCAAGGTTCTTGTTACGATTTTGATCTTATAAAAAGCGGAAACTGTTTCAAAACAGAGGAGGAGGCTAAGGCTAAGGCTAATGAAATTATTAAAATAATAAATAAGTGAATTTATGAAAAATCAAGTAATTGAAGTTCTTAACATAGAACATGGGAAGAAAGTCATTGAGTATTGGAAATCAAGAGGAGTTGATACCAAAGGTCTTGTAGGAGATTGCACTAAGGAATCTTTTTTAGGAAGTTATCTACGATTTTATGGAGTCCTAGATGGTGAATTTGATAAATACACAAAAGAAGATGTATCTTATTATAATGCCGAAATTATAGAACTACCTGAAGAAAAGGTTTATCCTAGAGTTATGTTGGTGTCTTTAGATGAAGAAAACTGGTTTAAGCGTGTTGTCTTTATGTGCAAAAACGGTAGATATTTGGCATGGGATAATGCGGAAACAGTAGAAGTGGCTGAAAATCAAGTTAATTCAGTAGCATGGAGATTCGCCAAGGACATAGAAGAGCCGAAAGAATTCACCATCACACTATCATACATTAACAGCAAGATGGATGAAATTAAGAAGCTGTTCGGAGCTAAAGAAAGTGACAAGATAGTGATAAAGATAGATTAAAAACTACATTTAGCTAAACAAAGAAAGCGCATTATTAATTTAGTGCGCTTTTAATGTGTGATATATCAACTGTTATATGCCATTTAATGCGTTAATCATTTATATATTAACCGTTATTCAATATATCTTATAATATCCGTTAGATGCCATTTATATGCGTTATATGATATGTTGGTAATCTCATTCAAAATTAAACGCAGTCTGCCTAGAATTATCCTTGAATCTATTAATGGCTGCATCAAAATAATCCTTATCTAATTCTATCCCAACGAATGATAAATCCATCCCATCTAATTTGTTTGCTTTGTCTATAGCCAACGCTATGCTACCCGATCCTAAATGAGTATCAAGTATTTTATCTCCTTGCTTAGCATACTTCTTAATTAACCACGAATATAAAGCTATGGGCTTTTGACATACATGTATTCTTTCTACTCCAGAATCTTTATTAAATGAAATACATTGAGCATTCATATCAAATGAAGTTAACGCTAATTCAACATTACTCATAGAGTGCATACCATCCATATATGGTTTATGCCAAGAGACAAAATTTCTACAATTAGGAATGTTTTCTATGAAATAATTTCCTCCCCATATAATCCAATTTTTAGATACTCTAAATAGTTCTTCAAAATATTCTTTAGAAGGTGCTATATCCCATTCAGCTCCTTTGCTTTGCCATTTTTTAGACCATGTTCCTCCTTTAACTAATTTATCTCCTAAATTGTACGGAGGGTCAACTATGGAAAGGCTAAAATACTTATCTGGATAACACTTCATAATTTCCATGTTATCCGCATTATAAAAACTAAAACTTCCTGTGCTGTAGTCAGGATGAATAATACTGTTCATATTTATATTTTTCTATTTAAAATAAACACAAAATAATCCATGTTCCTTAGAAGCATAATATTTCCCATTGCCTTCAACTTTAACCTGTAGCCCGTCAAGGAATAAAGTAACCTCTTCTTTATCATTCCAATAATCGGGATTTGGATTTTTAATTTCACACCACATAGATATTGATTCATCTATGGTTTTATATATACCATTCTGAACACTTCCGTTAAAGCTTGCATAGGATGTGTAGTAGATACTTCCATCTTTAAACCTAACCTCTATAGGCTTAATATTTCTTTTATCACCAACATCAACGGATGATTTATATGCCATAATCTTATTATTTATAATTGTTAATGAGCAAATATAGCTATAAAATTGGATAAAAGTAGCAGTTTAACATAGTTTATTGCTAAAATAAACTACCTATTAAAGTTAATTAACGCATTATAGGCTCTTTCGTCAAGTTCTCCCTTATCATAATACACTTGTGCCGTTTCAGCTATTCTCTTCTTGCGAAAAGCCTTATAAGCATTAGAGGCTTCTTCGGGAGTATTGAATCCGCCAATTCTAACAAGCTTCTTTTCCGAAGTACCCATCACGTAATGAGCATAATACTTCTTTCCGCTCTTTACAACTCCTGTTGGCAATTCCCTGTTCTTAGACACCCTGCTAACAATCATGCTATTTAATTTATGCGGCAATAGGCAACAGGTCTCAGGACTATAATGCTTGCCGTCTCCTAATAGGTCTTTATCAATATCATATCCCAAGTTATGCCCAATCTGTTCATTATACCACTTACTAAAGTTTTCAAAGAATAGCCATTCTTCACAAATGGTACACCCTGAATAAATTCTGTTAAGTCTTTTATCGTTTCCATAAACTCTGGTTAAAACGCAAGACCAACACGCATAATCTATAGGTAGTTCTCCTCGCTTAACCTTAAAATCGGATGGAACTAATCCAGCGCCACGTATTTTAACTCTTTTGTATTTCCCATTATATTGCGAATTTGAAAGAGACCTAACCTTAGCCTTACAACTATCGGCAGTTCTCCTATCTATTAACCCGTCTTTTTGAGCATTGCTTACTTGATTAATAAACATCTGTTCACCACCACATGCCTCAACAAGCATTCCGATACCAATCTTTCCAAGCGTGTTTACTCCAAATCTGGGAGTACTAAAATCAATTTCGTAATTCATTTAATTAGTTTTTAAATTAGTATTATGCAAATATAGACATAATATATTTAATATGCAAATGTTTTATGTGCATTTTCATATGTTGCAATAAAAAACAGACAAACATATGAGAAAAATATAAATGCCTGTTTATTGGGGTTCACATATGTTTCCATCTGGTTGTTGCATGTTATAAACAACATGCCAACAGACCAAATGAGTAAAACACAATATTTGTAGCCATCTGTCATATGTTATGTTACCACCACATGAAGTAACATATGAAGTAACACATGAAAACAAATACACCTAAAATACACCCTTAAAAATATGCGCCAAAAGTAAGCTATTATTTACCTAATTTCAGAACTTAATCTAAGCACTTCTAAGCCATAAAAAGAAGCAAAACATATAAATGTACCTATTTAACCCGATATGCTTTAAAACGGGCTAAGAATATTGCTAAAACATGCGTATGATTCCAATATAGAATAGGAAATACCAAATTAATGCAAATCAAAAATGAGTTAACTAAGTTTAACAGTAGGATGGATAGCCAAGAAGAACGAGAAATAAAAAAAAAAAAATAAAAAAAAATTTACGTGGATAGATATAGACTATTTATGACAATACAGAAAAGGGGGTGTACCCCCCTATCATTATGCAAATACTATATACATAGTATTCAAAGTACTTGTGAATCGGCTGTTTAGATTTTACCCTTATTTTCTTGCTTGTTTTTATCCTTCGTATACAGTGGGCACTGATAACATTTTAACGGTATAAAATACTTGATTGATTTTTTTGCCGTATCATCACCATACTTATCGAAGCCCCTTAAATTATGTAAAATTAACAAATATTTAGCTTTTAAATTTACATCGGTAATTTTATTATACAACCTAAAGCTCTCATCCTGCAAATATTCTAATGGGACCTCGCTTCCTTTAGTGAATGTACCGTCTATTAAGGACTGTTGTATTTGTTGGCTATCGTAATTTGAGTTTATTGTTTCTGAAATTTCCTTTACATCCTTGTCTTTGGTTTGATTGAAAAACGTGCCGTTTTTAATATCTTCCCGTCTTAGCTCTAAATAGGTTAGTACATCTTCACGTTGAAAGTACTTGTAAACCTGAGTATTAAATGAAGTTCGTGAAGCTGTTGACTCTTTAGGCCTTGAAAGCCTGTATGCTAATTGCTTGTTGCCGGTTACTAGATAACCATCAAGGCAGTAACGTTCCTCAATAGTTAGCTTATTGATCTTGATTTGTCTTTGTATCTCTTCTGTTGTATTCATAATGTATTTATTTTAAATAATTAGTTTGATTGCAAAGATAGTTGTTAGCTAATTAATACGCAAATGGCATGTGTTGATGTGTTGTTTGTATGTTAACATGTGGTTTGTGTTCACTGTTTTGTTAGTGTTCACTGATTTGTGAACATATCATGTTAATGAACTATGTTTTATAACATACGAAATAAATATAAAATAAATGCTATATTCCTTTGCGGTTATATATATTATTCGTATCTTTGAAGTGTTGAAAGAAACAAAGTATTAATCATTAAAAACATAAGATCATGAAAAAGTTTAGAGTATTAGCAATTATCGCTTCAATAGATGCTACAATGTTTGGAATGTTTAGAGCACTTAACACATTAAAAGAATCTGTATTAGATGGTTCTATTAAACCAAATCAGGCATTAAAGGTATATAGAAAGATTATGGAAAGAGCTGCATTCTACAATCATATTGGCTATGCATTGGAGTGCAAGTACCCCGAAATAGTTGAGCAAAGAGTATCTTTACAAGATTTTGAATCTTATGTTTTATTTTTTGAAGCTTAAATTTGAATTATGAAAAAGTTATCTGCTTATACAATTGCCTCAAACTGTAGCGATATGCAGGACTTAAAAGACGGCATTCAGGAAATACAAGAGAGAATCTCGCAAAGGTTATCTTATAATATTAAGATACCTGCATACTACTATTATAGGCTAGACAAGCTTATAAAAGCTAAAGATAAAATCAACCGCTCCAAATAAGGGCGGTTTTCTTTTGCCCTTACTTTCCCATGTGTTGCAAAACTATGTTCTTAAACATATAAATATACTGCAAAATAATTGGTAAAATGCTTGCATACATTTAGTATATACACTATCTTTGTAATGTTGAAAGAGATCAATAATGTAAATGATAAGCTAAAAAAACATGTTGTAAAACACATAAAATAATTGATGTTTTTATTGCATGTATAAATAAAAGGGTGTATCTTTACAGTGTTGAATAAGACAGACGATGAATGAAAGGTCTTTGAGGTATTGAATATTAAATTTGTAGTAAATGTTATTTAGCAGGAATGCGGTGACAGTAACAAGGGCTACAAATTACAATTAATCGATGAGAGAAAGGAATGGTTAGTAATAGCCAAAACAGTTAAGACGGCTTACCGAATACGATATATATTAAAAACTTTGCCTGTAAACCTTGTTTAGTTGCTGATAGCTATTAACTATCACAA
>JAEXBC010000512.1 GCA_023457875.1 Bacillota bacterium
TCTCTCTCCTTATAGACTCTCTTGATTTAATGATACTTTTTATAGTATAAACTATAATTAAGAACTCTTCAATTTTTTCAGCTCATGTAATATACTTTTAATATTACTTAATCGTTCCTTTTTAGGCGTATTTTCTAAATTAATCTTAAGAATAGGTTCCTTACCTCCCACAAACTTAAGCTTATTTCTATAGCCCTCTAATACTTCTGAGATTCTCTCTGGGTAAAGGATAGCATCATCCTTATACTTAAATGTCACCCATGTATTGTTTTCTGAAACCAAAGTGATAAAGAGCTCATGTGCCATCCCCTTAATAAGTGCTATATCCAATAAGTTATATACCGGATTTGGAATATTACCATATCTATCTTCTATTTCTTCTCTTACATCTAAATAATCTTCTTCGTTTTTGATAGACGCTATCTTCTTATAAATATCCAGCTTTTGAACCTCATCTTGGATATATCCACCTGGGATATAGGCATTTACCTTTATTTCAATGGTGGTGTCATAATCTTCAGGTAAAACTTCACCCCGCTCTTCATTGACCACCTCAGCTAACATCTTACAGTATAAATCATAGCCAATTGCTTCCATATGACCATGTTGCTGTGCGCCTAATAAATTTCCTGCTCCTCTAATTTCCAGATCTCGCATGGCGATTTTGAAGCCTGAGCCTAGCTCTGTAAACTGTTTGATAGCTTGCAGGCGCTTCTCCGCCACTTCCTTTAATACTTTGTCCTTTTGATACATCAAATAAGCATATCCCATACGACTTGAGCGTCCCACACGACCTCGTAGTTGATAGAGCTGGCTTAAGCCCATGCGATCTGCATGATTGATGATGATCGTATTGGCATTAGAAATATCTAGTCCCGTTTCGATAATTGTCGTACATACTAAAATGTCGATTTCTCCCTCTATAAAGGTTAACATGATTTTTTCTAATTCTCTTTCACTCATTTGACCATGGGCAAAGGCAACTCTCGCCGTTGGTACTAGATTTTGAACCATTTCAGCTTTTTCCTCAATATCTCTTACCTGATTATGCAGAAAGAAAACCTGTCCGCCTCGTGATAATTCCCTGGTTATGGCATCCTTAATAAAGTCCTCGCTATACTCAATCACATAGGTTTGTATTGGTTTTCGCTCAATAGGGGCTTCTTCAAGAATACTCATATCCCTTATGCCAACTAAGCTCATATGCAAGGTTCTTGGTATGGGCGTAGCTGTTAAATTCATTACATCAACTTGTGTGCGCATCTGCTTAAGCTTTTCTTTATGGGTGACGCCAAAACGTTGCTCTTCATCAATAATAACAAGTCCTAGATCTTTAAATTTCACATCCTTTGAAAGTAAGCGATGTGTTCCAATAACAATATCAACACTGCCAAAGGACAAATTCTCTAAGCACTGCTTAATCTGCTTAGGGGTTCGAAAACGTGATAATAATTCAACCTTAATAGGATAATCCGCCATTCTCTCGACAAAGCGATTATAGTGCTGCTGTGCTAAAATAGTAGTGGGTACAAGATAAGCCACCTGTTTACCACTTTGCACTGCCTTGAAGGCGGCTCTTATGGCCACCTCCGTTTTGCCATATCCCACATCTCCGCATATTAAACGGTCCATGATTTTATCACTTTCCATATCCCTTTTCACATCTTCAATTGCCTCTATTTGATCTCCTGTTTCTTCATAGGGAAACATTTCTTCAAACTCTTTTTGCCACACAGTATCTTTATCATAGGCAAAACCTCTTGAATATTGTCTCTGGCTATATAGCTTTACCAGTTCCTTTGCAATGTCTTTGATGGCGCCTTTAACCTTTGCCTTTGCCTTTCTCCACTCGCTGCCCCCTAGCTTACTTAGCTTAGGTTCCTTTCCTTCAGCGCCAACATATTTTTGAACCATATCCATCTGATTAATGTGTACATAAAGAATATTATTATCAGCATACTCAATTTTTATATTATCACGGCTAATACCTTCTAGTACAATTTGTTCAATACCTCTAAACACACCAATACCATGTTGTTCATGTACGACATAATCTCCTGGGGTAAGTTCTAAAAAGCTTTGTATCTTTGCCCCGCTGTACTTTTTCTTTTTTCTCCTGCTTTTCTTATCTTGTCCAAATAACTCTTTATCCGCAACAATGTATAAATCTATGTCCTCATAATAAAATCCCTTGTCTAGAAAACCTTTATAAATCAAAATTTGGCCAGGTAGCACCTCTTCTAAGCCATTTTCAGTATAACTGGCAATAATACCTCTTTCTTCCAACTCATCATGCAATCTAAGGGCCTTAGTTTTTGCCCCAGATAAAATAATGACCTTCTTTTTTTCCTTTTTCCAATTTTTTAAATTTTTTTCAAGTAAATCGAAATTTTTATAGAAGGTGTTATTCTCATGTACCTTAAGGGGTAATGTATAGAACGCTTCAAATTCACTTATATCGGACTCAAAATTCATCATAAAAAGCTTTGTAAAAGTATTTAACTTTTGAGTGATATCATGATAGTTAAAAATAAGTTCAATTTGCTTTGGTAAGATATGTCCATAGTCAAGACGCGCTTTCATGCTTGTTGTGTATTCCTCTAAGGTTCTCTCTATTTTTCCCTTTGCCTTAGTAGGTTCATCCACCACCAAGAGGATATTTTTACTTAAATAATCTAAAATAGAGACTAATTTTAGCGGCGTATAGGGGATAAAAAGTTCAAGCCCCCGTGGACTAATGTCGTTTTGTATTTGCTCAATGGCTTCACTTATCTGCGCTTCTATTTTAGACGCACTCTCCCTCATGCCCTCTTTTCGAAGCTGAGCTGCCACTTTCCTTAAATCCTCTGTAATATTTGGCAAAGCCTCTTGTAGTAGACGAAGAGGAAAAATAATCTCTTGATTCGGCACGATCCGTAGGGCTTCTACTTTCTCTATAGAACGCTGTGTTTGCACATTAAAATTCCTTATAGAATCGATTTCATCATCCCAAAGCTCAATTCTATAAGGTTCTTCTTGAACAGCTGTAAAAATATCAATAATCCCACCACGAATAGCAAATTGCCCCATTCCTTCTACTCGTCCAACCCGCTCATAACCCATTTCAATAAGATTTCTTTCCAAACGGCCTACATTAATACACTCTCCCACACGGAGTACTTTTGTATATGCCTCCCATGTTTCTTTGGGCGAAAGGGGATTCAGTAGTGCTTCAACAGGAATGATGAACACTGCCTCTTCGTTTCTAACCAACGCTTCTATCACTCTAAGCCTTTGAGAAGTGATATCCATGCTATGCACGTCCGCGTTGTAAAATAAAATATCCCTAGCTGGGTAGATATAGACGTTTTCTTTTCCATGTAAAGCCATCATATCTTCAGCTATTTTTTTTGTACTTATCTCATCATAGGTGATTACTACAATAGGCTGATTGATAAAACTGCTTATACCATAACTAAAATGCACCTTACAAGCATCAACCATACTAACCACCTTGGCACTTCTTTTTGCCAATAAATGTTCGATGAGTGCTTCCATACCTTCTATGCTTTTCAAAGGCTCTACCAGCCCTCTATGTTTAAACTCCACTTTCATCACCGACTTACTTTTAAGTTATACACATTCATTGCCTTATCGATCCCATCATTGATAACAGCTGCTATAGCTTTTACTGCATCATTGATTCTTGGTCCAACAATTTTTAGTTCTTCCTCTGGAAATCTACCTAACACGTAGTTCGCTAATTCCCAGCCAGGTGGTTGCTGACCTACGCCAAACTTAAGTCTTGGGAAGTTTTGTGTACCGAGCTGGGCAATAATACTTTTTATACCATTATGGCCTCCAGCACTTCCACTTTTGCGAAGACGAATTTGTCCTATTTCTAAAGAAACATCATCAAAGACAATCAAAAGATCTTCACAGCTAATCTTATGAAAATCCATACAAGCCCTAATGGCTTCCCCACTAAGATTCATATAAGTCTGAGGTTTCATCAGAATCACTCTTTCTCCTTCTATCATACCCTCGCCAATAAATGCCCTATACTTATTTTTAGTTATTTTTATATTATACGCCTCGCCCAAACTATCTATGACCTCAAAGCCAATATTATGACGCGTTGCAGCGTATTGCATTCCTGGATTACCCAATCCTACTATTAACTACATGTATTTGCCCATCCATTCTTTCATTCATTTGATACGTTAATTTCTTTAATTCCTTATTGCATTATATCATATTTTTCAATCACGAAGCATACTAATGCTACAAAAAAAGAGATAGCTTATGCCACAATGTCATTTAGTTAAGACATTGCCCTTAGAAGAAACTTCAAATAACCAAGTACTTAATCAGGTACTTGGTTATTTTTTATGCAAAAAAGCTTGACAAAATCTAGAAATTTTGTGGCGAAGCCCTT
>JAEXBC010000513.1 GCA_023457875.1 Bacillota bacterium
AAAGAGGAGTTATTATTCTCTTTAATACTAGCAATTATCTCGCTTTTACGCATCTTATTCATATTTTTTAGGCCAAGCTGCTTGCCTATCGTGCGAAGCTCTGCTAAAGTCATTTGATCTATGTCCTTCATTCCTTAATAACTCCTTCGATTTCTATTATTTATATTGAATAATAATACAAAATACCATGCTGCGTCATTTCAATCAAGATATAACATTCTTGGCTTATCCTATAGTCTTTTAAGTTTATCATATTCTGCGTGACTATTTCAAGACACTAAAGTCAAGCAAAGTCTATCTATAGAAGAATAGAAAAAGCCTATTTAGTAACACACATAAAATATTCTTCTTCAATTTGCTTTGGCAAGATAGGTTGATTCCAAAAGTATCCTTGCCCTATTTCACAGCCTAAGCTTGCCATTACCGAAAGCTGTTCTTCACTCTCGATACCTTCAGCGATGGTTTTAAGATGAAAGGTTTTTGCAATAGCAATAATGGCCTCCACAATAGCCCGATCTTCCCGATTGACTGTGATTTCTCTTATAAAAGAAATGTCGATTTTTAAATGATCAAACATAAACTTTTTAAGATAGCCAATAGATGCATAACCAGTCCCAAAATCATCGATAGCAATAGAAAATCCATAACCCTTCAGTTCTTTGATAATAAGCTGAGCAATGCCCACATCCTCCATCACGGCTGTTTCAGTAATTTCTAAAATAATATATTCTGGTGAGATCTCATATTGTTCTAATATTTGTTTTATATTTTTTGCCAAATGAGGGTTTTTAAATTGTGCGCCTGATAAGTTAACAGATACGGGTACCACCTCATATCCACTGTCTAACCACTTCCTTAATTGTTTGCAAACCTTTTCTAAAATGCGCATTCCAACCTTTTCTATTAAGTTCATTTTTTCTAATAGTCTAATAAAACTATCGGGATAAATCACTTCTCCATTTTTCCTTCTTCGCCGAACCAGTGCTTCCATGCCAACTAACTTACCACTACTTAAACTCACAAGTGGTTGATAATACACTGTAAATTCATCATGTTCCACTGCAATAAGTAACTCTTTTTCAATATAAAAACTGTTAATCACTTCTTTTTCAATATGCTTACTGTGAAACACATAGGGCATATATTGATTATTCACCTTTGCTTTTGTTAATGCAATTTGAGCTTGCTCAATCAATTGATATCCCATTTGTACAGGATTTGAATAAATAGCTACCCCTGCCTTAAATTTAATATACATATGACTGTTATGTATATGAATAGGTTCCTCCATCACCTCTTGCAAGGTAGATAAAAAGGTACTAATTTCTTGTTCCTCTTTAAAATTTTGATGGATAATAGCAAACACATTGCCACTATATCTAAAAACCTCTTGATTACTACTTAGTAATTCCTTAATTCTTTTTCCAACATCTTTGATAATTAAATCTCCAATATTGGTGCCATATACACTGTTAATTTCTCCAATTTTCTTGATATCAAAAAGGATCAGTGCAAATTGAGTCGAGTGCTTTCTTGCTTTCTTCACTTGTTTAAGTACGCTCTCAATAAACATTTTCTGATTAGGTAAATGTGTCAAGGCATCAAAATAATTTGCTCGATATATTTCTTCCTTGAGTTGCTGGGTATTGGTAATATCTTTTGAAATACACACATAATATTGAAGACCCTCTTCATTCCAAATAGTGGTTAAGGTATTTGCTAAATAAATACGCTTACTATTAGGAATAATACGATTAGTAACAAATTCAAAGCGTTCACCATTATCAATAAAATGTTGTATGTGCTCTATCAGCGTATCATCTGACAAATCTACACCTACGAACATACAGATGTCATTATCAAGTATTTTTTCCTGTGGTAACTCACACATAGAGCAAACGATTTCGTTGGCATAAATAATCCTACCATATTTATCTCCAATTAAAATCCAGTCATTTAGCTCGCCTACTATTTTGCCTAAAATATCTACTATATCCATTTTATTAATCTGTGGATTTGCTGCCATACTTCACCTCGTTGCTATAAACTTATATTTTATGCCCATAATTAATATCAAATATGTTTTCATTATAGCATATCTTCATCACCTTCAATAGTGCTATCCTTCGTTTATAATCAAAAAAGAGGCTGCACACCATTTAAATAACCTTTGTGGCAGACCTCTTTCTTCTATTCATTAAATCTCTTAAGTTTATTTTTAACACGCTGGATTACTTCTGCTTTACTACACTGAGACATAAGCTCTATGCCTTCCCAAATATCACTGATGGCATAAATATGAAATTTTCCTAAACGTACTTCTTCAATAACCTCATCACACAAAATGAGTTCCTTTACATTTTGTTTTGGAATAATGACCCCTTCATTTCCTTTAAGTCCCTTTTGTTTGCAAACCTTAAAGAAGCCCTCTATTTTTTCATTTACACCACCAATAGGTTGGATTTCTCCAAACTGATTTACTGAACCTGTGGTGGCAATATTTTGACAAATAGGCAAGTCACCTAAACTAGATAAAATGGCATAAAGCTCTGCACTCGAAGCACTATCTCCGTCCACCAAACCATAGTTTTGTTCAAAACAAATATTACAGCTTAAGGACAAAGGTTGATCTTGCGCAAATTGATAGCCTAAAAAACCAGTAATAATGTGGATTCCCTTGGTATGAATCGCTCCACTTAAATCAGCTTGTTTTTCGATATCCACAATGCCTTGCTTACCTTTATAGGTTGTCGCCGTAATTTTGACAGGCCAGCCAAAACTGTAGTCTAACACATTATATACCGCTAATCCATTTACTTGGCCAATCCTTTTGCCCTCAGTGTCAATTAAATATACTTCTTCAATAATGCGTTCATCCATTTTAGCCTGCAATTCTATACTTTGTCTTTGCATAAGTGCTGCTTCAACACAAGCTTCGTCAATAACAGCGCCTGCATACCATACAGCTTCTCGTAGCACATCCATTAATGCTTCAGTGTCACTAGGCAATCTTTTTAGCGTCGTCGTCTTTCGATTACCATACTCTACAAGTTTTAGTATTCCTCCAATTGTAACTGGTGGAAGCTTTTCCTTTTCACATATTTGCTTTGCAATCCCCGCTAAGCGTTCAATATTTTGTATACTGCTACTAATCTCCTGCTTAAACATAATCTGTGTTTTAAACAGTTTTTTAAAGTCTTCATCCATCTCATAAAGGGCAGCATAAATCTGCTCGCTACCTAAGAGAATCACTTTGAGTCTAGCTTCAAGTGATTCTGGTATTATTGCGTTTGATAACGCAATACCCCATTCCTCGTTGCCTTCTATGCGTATTTTCCCAGTAATTAAGGTTCTCTTTAATGAAAGCCATGCTTTTGGATTCTCAATAAGCTGCTGCATATGAAGTATTAAATATCCTCCATTAGCCAAGTGCATTAAACCAGGCCTAATATGAGAAAAATCACTATGAACCATATTAAGTTCCGTATCGATGAGAATACGTCCCGTCATGGTTAAATGAGCCCACTCGTAGTCAATAATAACAGGTGCACCCCATTCCTCTTCATGAGTAACTATTAAGTTGAACCCATATCTTCGCGCTAAATTTGAAATGGTATGCTGAAGAGTCCATGGAAAGGCTTCTTTCGTTTCTTCATTTTGATCACTAGCTTGCTGGCTAAATATGTCTAGATGTTCAAGTATGTCTTCAG
>JAEXBC010000514.1 GCA_023457875.1 Bacillota bacterium
GACATACTTATATACATTTATTGATAATTTCACTGATGTGATTAAAATTGTATATGAGATTTCTAAATTTAGGACTTTAAAAACACCTGTTTTTGGGGTCTAATCATTTTGTCTTAATATTTTCTTAATATAGATTAATTAAATATTTATATTATCTATTTTTATAAAATAGATGATATGGTAAATATATCAATAAAATACTAAAGAGGGAGAATAGTATGAAGATATTAAAGAAGTTACAGAAGAAAGCAAGTTTCGTTTTATTAGCATTGATGATGACCTTTTCATCTGTACCAGTCATGGCAGCAGAGACAAATACAGCTATAGCCAAAGAAGAGGTGCGTCTACAGGATGACTTTTATCAAGCAGTCAATAAGGATTGGATCGCTTCAGCCCAGATTGAGCCAGGTTATAGGTCAATATCTGTTATGCAACAATTACACGTCCAGTCTCTGAAAGAACTTCAAGCTATTTTTGATGAATTACTTAAAAACGAGAGTAAGTATGCTGAAAATAGTACAGAGAAAAAGATGATTAACTTATATCATAATTATCTCGACATGGAAGCTAGAAATAAAGCAGGGATTACCCCTATTAAAGATTATTTACAACAAATTAATAAGGTAAGCACAATAGAAGATGTAAATAAGCTGATGTCTGATTATACCATCCAAGAAAGAACAGGCCTTTTGTATTTTTCCATTTTTACAGATTTTAAGGATAGTACAAAAAAATGTCTATACGTTTCAAGTACCTCCTTGCTTTTAGGTAATTCAGATTATTATACTGAACCAAATGAGATTGCAAAGGCAACACGTACAGCGACGACAACTTATTTATACAAAATTGTGGCCTTATCAGGAAATAGTGAGGCAGAGGCTAAGAAAAAGGTGGATAATGCCTTCAAATTTGAGGAGAAATTAGCGCCTTATATCATGGGTGGAAAAGAAGAGAATGCCGAGACCAATATCTTTGCGAAAATCTATAATGTATCCTCATTAAAGCAATTAGATGAAATGGCTCCAAACATCAAACCTTCTGAAATGATGGCTAAACTTGGATATGATAAAGCTTCTAGAATTATTCTAGAGCAGCCAAAATGGTTAAAGGCCCTTAACGACTTATATACACAAGAGAATCTAGAACTCATTAAAGACTACATAGAGGTTAAATTTATTAGCTCATCAGCTGGTGTGTTAAGTGAAGACTTTGAAAAAGCTACAAAAGAGCTACAAGCCACCTTATATGGTGTTCAAGGAGAAACTGATAAAGAAGAAGAGGCCCTTAGTGTCGTGAGTGCACTTTTCTCTGATGAAATAGGAAGACTCTATGTAGAGAAAACCTTTAGTAAGCAGGAAAAAGCAGATGTTGAAGCCATGGTAAAACGCATTATCGAAGAATATAAGCTCAAAATTCAAGATCTTGAGTGGATGAGTGAAGCAACAAAGAAAAATGCCATTAAGAAGTTAGACGCAATGGTCATTAAGATTGGCTATCCTGATGAATGGACGGATTACTCAGCATTAAAAGTAAAATCTGCTAAAGAAGGCGGTTCACTGGCTGAAAATCTCATGTCCATTTCAGAATGGTCCTATAAAAAGAGCCTTGAGACAATGAATGATCCCGTTAATAGGAAAGAATTCATCATTTCACCACAAACAGTGAATGCATGTTATAATCCTACAGCCAATGATATTACCTTCCCTGCTGCTATTCTAGAAGCACCATTCTATGATATTAACCAAAGTGAGGAAGCAAATTTAGGTGGTATTGGAATGGTCATTGCCCATGAAATTAGCCATTCATTTGATGTAAATGGTGCACTTTTTGATGAAAAGGGAAACACGGCTGATTGGTGGACAAAGGAAGATTATGCTCACTTTGAGAATAAGGCAAAGGCATTTAGAGAGTTTTATAGCAAGATAGAATTATATCCAGGTTATCATGTAGATGGTGATCTAACTGTATCAGAAAATATTGCGGATATCACAGCTATTTCTTGTATGTTAGATATACTAAGAGATATGGAAAATTCGGATTACAAGGCGTTCTTTGAAGCCTATGCACGCTTATGGCGTAGTAAATCTTATAAAGAATTTGAACTACAAAAATTGCAATTGGATTCACATTCACCTGATAAGGTTAGAGTAAATGCAGTGGTGCAACAATTCGAGGAGTTCTACAAAACCTATGGTGTTAAAGAGGGTGATGGGATGTACGTTGCCCCTGAGGATAGAATAAGCGTATATTAATGGATAACAAATGATTTTAAGGAGCGGTTTTATTGATCTAAAGCCGCTCTTTATGATTTATTAATTGTGTTATTACAAGTCCTCAAAATGTTTCAAAACAAAATCAACAAAGATACTTGACAGATGCTAGATAATATACTATACTGACTAAGTACACGGTTGGTTTATAGATTTCACATATTACTAGAGATTATATAAATGACTTTAAGTGTCTTTATATGATTTGTAGTGATATGTGAATTTTTATTTTCATACGGTTACAAATTTCACATTAGGAGGTACCGCAAATGACAGGTACAGTTAAATGGTTTAACGCAGAAAAAGGTTTTGGATTTATCGCTAGAGAAGATGGAGATGATGTATTCGTACATTTCTCAGCTATTCAAGGAGAAGGCTTCAAAACTCTTGAAGAAGGACAAAAAGTAACTTTTGATATTACAAAAGGTC
>JAEXBC010000515.1 GCA_023457875.1 Bacillota bacterium
CAGCCTATACAACCTACACTGCAGCCTGCTTTCACATCTTTTCCCTTGTCTTGTGAAATACAATTTACGTGATAGGTTGCTCCAGCAGGTAGCAAATGAATAATATGTTTTGGACAGGCTAATTGACATGCACCACAACCCACACATTTATCAACGTTAATATAAGGCAAGCCATTTTCCATTTCAATTGCCCCAAATTGACAGGCCACCTTACAAGTGCCAAAACCTAAGCACCCATATGTACATACCTTAGGACCACCACCTATTAATTGTGCATCTACACAGCTGGAAATTCCTGAATACTCATATTTTTGCTTAGCATGATCTAAATTGCCTTTGCATCTTACCACCGCAACTTGCTTTTCTTGGCTACTGGCTTCAACGCCCATAAGCACAGCAATAGCTTCCACTTGTTCCTTACTACATACTGGACATGCATTCACCTTACTCTCACCAGCAGCAATTGATTTAGCCATCGCTTCACAACCAGCCATACCACATCCGCCACAGTTAGCACCAGGTAATTGCTCTTTAATTTGTTCAACTCTTTCATCTACAGGAACAGCAAACTTTTTTGCTGCAATACCCAATCCTATTCCAAACACAAGTCCTAATCCGCCTATAGAAGCAATAGGAGCTAAGATTGCTGATAAATCCATCTGAATCCCTCCTACCTAATCATATTTTGAAAACCTGAAAATGCAATGGCCATAAATCCTGCAGTAACTAATGCAATAGGCAAGCCTTTAAAGCCAACTAATACATCATTATCCTCAATACGTTGTCTGATACCAGCCATAAGAAGCATGGTAATGGTAAATCCAACTGCACCACCTACCCCGTTCACTACAGATTGAACGAGTGAGTAATTTTGCTGCATATTTAGTACGGCTACACCTAATACAGCGCAGTTAGTAGTAATTAATGGTAGATATACGCCCAACGCACTATATAGAGAAGGACTTATCTTTTGTATAACCATTTCAACAAATTGCACCAAAGAAGCAATAACTAAGATAAAGGCTAGTGTATAGAGATATTCTAAACGAAGTGGTACTAAAATATATTGATAAACTAAATATGAAAACATGGACGCAAGCCCCATCACAAAGGTAACTGCTGCTCCCATTCCCAAGGCAGTATCAACTTTCTTAGATACACCTAAAAAAGCACAGATTCCTAGGAATTTTACAAGCACAAAGTTATTTACAAGGGCAGCTCCAATAAAAAGCAATAATAAGTTCATCCTTTTCTCCCCCTATTCTTTTTTGGCCTTAAGCGTATTTAGTACAGCCATTAAAATCCCTAGTGTAAAGAACGCACCTGGAGCTAAGATCATAATGGTCGCAGGTGTATAAAAACTAGGCATCACTTGATAGCCAAACAAGGTTCCTGCGCCTAATAATTCTCTTATACATCCAATGGCACTGAGAGACACTGTAAAACCAAGACCCATACCAAGTCCATCAAAAATTGCAGAGATAGGATTATTTTTAGATGCATAAGCTTCTGCACGCCCCAAAATAATACAGTTTACAACAATAAGGGGTATGAATAAACCAAGTGCACTATACAAACTAGGTATATAGGCTTTTAATAGAGATTCAATCACTGTTACGAAAGCGGCAATAACCACAATAAAGGCTGGAATTCTAATTTTTGAAGGAATCATCTTTCTAAGCAGGGAGATTACTAAGTTGGAGCATACAAGTACCGCTGTAGTTGATAATCCCATACCAATAGAATTGGTTACACTTGTGGTAACAGCAAGGGTTGGACACATACCTAGTACTTGAACAAAGATAGGGTTATCCTTAATGATTCCTGCTTTTAGCCTTTCACTCATTACGCCCATTATTGATCCCTCCATTCTGCTTGATGTGCGCCTACATAATTAATGGCCTCATTAATACCGCTCGTAATAGCTGATGACGTAATAGTAGCTCCTGTAATGGCTTGAATTTCATTCTCACCTGGAGCAATTTTTACCACCGTTAGGTTGCCACCTTTTCCGATGTACTGGTCGATAAAGCTAGGGTCACTTGCATTAGCTCCAAATCCTGGTGTTTCTGAGTGCTCAAGAACCTTGACACCTTTCACAATAGAATTTGCATCTATCCCTACTAAAAGTCCAATGGCACCGCCATATCCCTTAGGTTCAACTCTTAACACGTAACCAATCGTCTCATCACCTTTTTTAGCCAAAAATACTTTCTTAACAAGTTCATCTGTAACTGCTTCCACTTCTGGAAATTCATTTGCTTCACTAATTAACTGTTGCATTGCTTCAAGTTCTGCTTGCTTTGTATTTTTTTCAATAATAGGGGTGGTTACTTGATTCACCGTTCCTAATATACCCACACTAATACCTGTTATAAGAAAAAGGATTACTCCTAATTTTAATGCATCCTTCATGCTTTAACTCCTCCTCCAAAGCGACGTTTTTTCACATAACGATCAATTAATGGAACTGTTAAATTCATGAACAATATACTGTAGCTTACGCCTTCTGGGTAGACACCTGCTAAACGAATAACCGTTGTGATAATACCTGCACCAATCGCAAAAATAATTTGACCCCGTATAAGCATAGGTGAGGTAGTATAGTCGGTTGCCATAAAAAACGCGCCGATCATCACGCCACCTAAAAAGAGTGAATAAAAGCTTTGATAAAGTACATCCAAGGAAAATCCTTTTGAAAACCCATTAATGACAAAGGTTAGTACAAAAATTGTTCCAATATAATATGCTGGGATGTGCCAAGAAATAATTTTCTTCGCAAGTAAGTAAGCAGCGCCAATAAGTAATGCCAGAGCAGAAGCTTCGCCAATACACCCACCTATGTTACCGATAAAAACATCAAAGAAGCTCGGAAGTGCTTCCACTGCCCCCTTCTTAATAAGTGCTAAAGGCGTTGCACTGGTAATTGTGTCTACTGTGAAATTAAATTGTCCCGCAGTAGGTGCTGTAAAGCTTGTCATATGTGTCCCGTAAGCAGAAAGTAAAAATGCTCTCGCTGCCAAAGCTGGATTAATAAAATTCTGACCTATTCCGCCAAAGACTTGTTTCGCTAAAACGATGGCAACAAATGCACCTACAATAATGACAAATACAGGCACATTTACAGGTAAATTGTAAGCTAACAATATTCCTGTTACAACTGCACTTAAATCACCTATTGTTATCTCTTTTTTAAATGCTTTTTCCCACAGCCATTCAAACCCTACGCAAGCAGCAATACTCACCAACGTCACAAATAATGCACGTAAGCCATAGAAGTAGGTACCTGCCAATAGAGCTGGTATTAAGGCGATGCAAACATCTTTCATGATATCACGGGTTGTGTGAGGTACTTTAGCATGAGGTGATGAAGAAACCATTAATAATTTATCCATTTCTCATTCTCCTTTACTTTTTAGTACGTAGTACCGTTTTGGCTGTACGTATACTTTGAACTAAATCTCTTTTTGCGGGACATATGTAAGAACAACAACCGCATTCAATACAATCCATTCCATTATTATCGGCAAAATCATCATAATGATTATGTAATGCATTCATGTGTAAGGTATTTGGCACAAGACCCATTGGACAGACAGTTACACATTTGCCGCATCGTATACAACTACTTGTCTTTGTAGCATCCACCTCTTCTTGAGTAAAGCATAAAATAGCAGAGGTCCCTTTCATAATGGGCACATTAATATCTGACATAGCGATTCCCATCATCGGTCCACCAGCAATAATCTTCACTGTATTTGCTTCATCCCACTGGGCAAATTCAAGTGCTTCTTTAATGGAGGTTCCTACTTTAACTTCAATATTGCAAGGACGTTTGACCCCGCTACCCGATACGGTGACAATACGCCTCATAATGGGGTGTCCCTTTGTTACTGCACGATAGATTGCCACAATTGAATCAACGTTTTGTACAACACATCCTACATCAATAGGTAACTTACCACTAGGAACTTCTTTCTTTGTGATCGAATAAATCAAATGCTTCTCAGAACCTTGGGGATATTTGGTCTTGAGCTTAACCACTTCTATGTCTGGTATATCCTTTGCAAGGTCACTCATATGTGTAAACGCATCTATCTTATTATCTTCAATACCAATAACTACCTTCGTGCCACTATAAACTTGAAGAAGTATCTTTAATCCCTCGATGATTTCTTCACCATTTTCTAGCATAACGCGATGATCCGATGTTAAATACGGTTCACACTCAGCACCATTAATAATAATATACTCTATACTTTTATCAGGTGGCGTAGAAAGCTTGACGTGGGTTGGAAAAGCAGCACCTCCCATTCCCACAAGTCCAGCTTCTTTGACAATATTCACCAATTCTTCCTTTGTTAAATCC
>JAEXBC010000516.1 GCA_023457875.1 Bacillota bacterium
TCATTTCGTGCAGACCGTTTCGCGCGCCTCACCACACCATTTCGCAAGTAGCCCTCGTAGGCGGCGGAAGCACCCCACAACCGGGAGAAATCAGCTTGGCGCACCACGGAATTTTGTTCCTCGACGAACCAAACTAAAAACACTTGCTCATTCAAAGATTAAGTCCTATATTTGCTTCATAATCAATTATATAAAACTATGATAGCAGCGTTACTTATAAGATGTAGTACCAACAGGCAAGATTATGAAAGGCAAATAAATGATCTTACAAAGGTCGCTAAGGATTTCAACTTCATTATTAACAAGGAATATATTTTTGGAGAGTATGTTACTGGGAAAGATGATGTTACCAAAGGTGATAGATATTCCATAAGAAAACTAAAGGAATCAGCTGTAAATAAAGCATTTGATGTAATTCTAATAAATGAAGTTAATCGTTTAAGTAGAGATAGTGTTTCTGGTAGGGTATATATTAGACAGCTAAACAACTTAGGTATTCCCGTTTATTTTAGAGATAAGCGAAAATGGACTATTGATCTTACCACAAAGAAAGTTGATGAAGCTTTTGAAAAAGAGTTAGGTTTATATTTTGATGGAGCTGCTGAGTACCTAAAGAGTATGAAAACTCAAACAGCCTCAGGAAGGAGAAATAGATTATCTGACAATCAGATGATACAAGGAAAACCTGCGTTTGGCTATAAAAAACTAGGAGGCAATAATAAATATACTAGAAATACAGTTATTATTGATGAAACAAAGGCTGAAATAGTACAATATATATATTTAAAATATTTGGAAGAAGGAGCAACTTTAAAGAGTACAGCACTTGCGACTAGTGCAAAATATAATATGACCTTCTCAGTTGGTAAAATAAACCATATACTAAATTATGATGGATATTATAACGGAAAAACAACAGTAACAACAGTTGATCCAGATGATAAAGAAAAAAAAGAGATTTTCACTATTACTTTTGACCCTATACTTAAAGAAGAGCAATTTCATACGGCACAGGCAAAACTTAAAAAAAATAGAAATTCTAGAGTTCCGTATAATAAACAGCAGATGGTTAAACCTCTAACAAGACTCATTAAATGTTCATTCTGTGGACATTCATATACACCCCGCAAACGACAGGGAAGAGAGGCTTTTGCTTGGATTTGTATGAGTAGAATCAATAACTCAAACCCTGAATGTAAGAGCGAAATAAATCTAAATAATGAAAAAGTAGAAGTGATTATATGGGAATTGATCAAACAAGAAATGCTGTTACCAACTAAGCATAATCAAGAAGAAAAAATAAGGAGAATAAAAAAAGAACAAGATAATATATCAAGCTGGGAAGAAGAGATAACTCTTCTTGATACACAGAAAGCCACATATAAAAAGAAGAATGATAGAGCATACAAAGCTTATTTGAATGCAGTAGATGATGATGAACAAACTGCATTAGATCACTACAATGAGACTTTACAAGAAAGCAAAGAAAATCTTACTTATATTGATGGGAAAATTAAAAGTTTAAAGGCTCAAATATTAGAGAGCAATGCAAAGATAGAACGTTATATACAAAAAGATTTTTCAGAAGAGTATATTAAAGCGATTGAACAAGATAGCGAGAAGAAAAGACAAATATTTTTAGACTCAATTAAAACAATTCACCCTTATAAAGTAGACTATAGAGTAATTGTACTTGAAGTAGATACAGTTGAAGGAATTTATTATGTACTACTGGATGGAAATCAAAGAAAACATCCAATTGCAACTTACATACATAACAGCTTTGCAACGTGGCAAAATAGTTTAAAAAGAATTCAGGCATATCCTGCTGGTGATTATTTTGTGATTCAACACCCTGATATGTTAATGGATTCTGATGAATTAGAAGAGTTTGTAACATTTAAAGAAATGGATAAAATCTGTAGGGAAAATAATTGGGAAATAGACTATAGTAACTATGTTGGTAATTTATTCATTGAGGGCTATGTTAGCCGTATAGAGAAGTATAATGAGCAAAAAAGGAATGGTTTAATAAACAATGATAAATAATTGAGTTATAACAAAAAAGCCTACCTAGAATTAACTAAGTAGGCTTTATATTCATTTACAAAGTTAAATGAATATATCTACAAATCAAATAAAGACACGACAGATTCATTTTCTACCCTCTTTTGTATTATAGGGGCAAATTTTGCATCTAATTCTATTCCTAATCCAATTCTACCCAAATTTTGTGCAGCTACTAAAGTGGTTCCACTACCTAAGAAAGGATCTAAAATAACATCACCTTTACGTGAAGTCATCTTTATGATACGCTCAATCATAGTTGTAGGAAATATACAAGGGTGCTCGGTTAGGCCTAATTTATTCTTAGTCATATTATTGACTCTGTCAAAATACCAAAAATCACTTTCTGGAATATCAAAATTCCAAACGTCAGTAGGATTTCTACCTGTTCCACCAACTAATCTTTTATCATTTTTAGTAATGTATGGAATGCGAATATCATCAAGATTAAATTGATAATTATCTATATCCTTTACAAACCAAAGAATTGCTTCCCACCTACCACTTAATCTATTGACACAGTTTTGCATATTATTGAAATGCCAAACAATACTATTTCTTAAAGCAAATCCATTTCTTTTGAAAACGAAATAAGCAATAGCATCTAATGGTATAATCTCCTTAGATAATTTATCTGGAACTGGTGATACATTTAATAGGAAACTTCCATTGTCTGTTAGAATTCTAAATGCAGATTTAGCTACTTTATCAATTAAATCTTCCCACTCTTCAAAGCTTCTTTTATCATTATATTTACCATACTTTTTATTTAGGTTATATGGGGGTGAAGTTATTATGGTATTAATGCTTTTCTCTTGCATCTTATCCATTGTTTCAATACAATTAGAAATAGTATAGAAGCAATTTCTTACTGAGTAAACATTGGGTTGATCTTCACTAAAATAATTCAGTTTTGCCATCTTTTAATCTTGATTCTACTATTTTTATAAATTCAGGTTCAATTTCATAACCTACATATTTTCTATTTAATTTCTTTGCAGCAACAGCTGTAGTACCACTACCCATAAAAGGGTCTAAAACTAAATCACCTTCATTTGTTCCAACTTTAATGATTCTTTCTATTAATTCTTCAGGATATTGTGCTGGATGTTCTGTTCGTTCTGGTGAATTACCACTAACTAATGAAATCTTCCATACATCTGTAGGGTTTTTAAGCTGGCTTTTATATCTGTCTGGTCGATAGTTTAAGGCTGGTATCTTAACATCATCCAAATTGAATGTGTAATTATCTTTATGCTTTGTAAAGAAAAAAACATATTCATATCTAGAGCAAAAACGTTTGTTTGTTGAGCCACCCCAATCAAAATTCCAAATAATAATATTCTTTAGATACATATCTTTGAAATATTCCATAATCCAAAATGGAGGAATGATGTTTCCTTTATCGTATCTGTTTTTAATATTAAACCAAATTTGTCCATCATCTTTCAGTACACGTTTTGTTTCTGATATAACATTTTCCAACATCTGTCTGTAAGTAGACTCTTCCAAATTATCGGCATACTTTTTCCCTTTGGCTTCAACAACACGACCATTTTCCCATTTATTACCATAACTGATATTAATATTATACGGTGGTGAGGTTACCATTAATGAAACGGATTTGTCTGGTAATTCGCTCATTATTTCACTGCTATGATTAAAAATTTTATTCATAATTTTAATAAATGCCAACTTTAGTATGCAAAGCTATATATTTTATTTTATATGCACAAATTATTGAGCATTATATTTGTAAACATCAAAATTATGGATAATTAGTTTAGCCCTACATTCATAAGTATACTGACTGCTATTCATTGATTGGTGTGCTAGAATTCCATTTAGGATTTCTTCCATTTTTTCTAATGAAAAATAAGCTATAGCTTCTGAACGTCTATGTAAATCCAGAATTTGAGAATATGATGAACTGTTAATTCTTATCAACTTTTTTGTTTTGTAATCATAATATCCAGACATAGCGCTACCATCTATGCTTCCATCAATAGATCTATTATACGGTGTTGTATTGTCTACTGAAAAATGTGGGCGATTACCCAAAGATGATTTTACTTTCATAGCTTTAGCTAATCCGCCACATCCTAAGAAATGGACTTTTGAAAAATTATCAAAGTTAATTAATCCATCTATTGCATTCAATTTTTGTCCCATTAAACTTATTTTATAATCAGTCAAACCACCGATACCAATTTTTTTTGGTGTATAGTCTAATCTAGAAAGATAATATTCAATATCTGATATATCCCAAGTTGCACTAATAATTGTTAGTAGTTTGTTGGCATTCCTTCCTGAATTTCGATAAATTTCATTTGCATAACGAATGCAAGCATCAATCAACAAAGATTTATCACTTGAATTGCTGAATAAATCCCTTGAAATATTTCCAGACTGTGTTCTTACTTTAAAGAGATTTGGAATATCAAAAGTTACAGCGTTCTGAATATTGGATTCTTGAATTATAGAACAGTATTTATCCAAGATATTCTCATCATTTAGAATGCGGTCAAATTGGCTAACAATACTTCTGACTGTTATATCAGTGTTGAAACTGGTAATATAGCTTACTATTTTAGTTGTACCTACATCCATCATTAAGTTATTATATCCCATAATACTAGCATCACCAGTGTTACCAACAAGCCATTCTTTAGCATTGGAAATTGAATTCCACAACTTTGGCTTAATGATTGATTTTTGTGAACGATGATTGAAAAATATGTCACCAAACTTAATAAGAATGTGGTCTTTAAAATAAGATGGCATAGAAGATTGAAATATTCTATTTACTCCACCCCAATCACCAGCACCACCACCAGCACTATATACAAAATAGAAATCCATTCTTTATTGATTTAAAAGGTTAATATATTCAGCAAAGGTTATCATATTTAGCAAAGGTGGATATATCTTTCCCTTTTCTTGATGGTCTATCAAGTCACCTTCTCTTTCTTTTCGTTCTAGAAGATTGCCAGTTAAATGGTCATTATAATCAAAGACTTCTTCTGCTGACATAGCAAATATACCCTTTATATGGAAACAGTCGTACCACCAAACATAGTGTACTGGTACACCTGTTTCTAATAATTCCTCTATCTTTATTCTTTGATTCTGCATCTTTTTTCCTGTATCTAGAGTTAAAGATGCTTCATAATCATATCGCGTAGAATTATATGGATACGTTTCTTTAATAAGGTTATTGGCTGATAAGAATGGCGATTTTATGTATTTAAGTTCATAATAACCAACGACTTTATCACCAACTTTTACTTCAAAATCAGGAAAAGGCCACCCTTTCTTATTAACAATTAATCCTTTTGTTGGTAGAAACATCTGTAAAGCTTTTTCGTACCATTGTCCTTTTTGAATATCAAGACCTTTGATTGAATTGTTACGCGGATTCATAAAAATAAATCCGTGTTTTCTATATGCTTCAGTTAATCCAGGTATTATTTCTTTGAAATATTTAACTGGATGCGGTGCATCAATATGACGGCATTTTAGGAACATTTCTGTATAACACTGTTTGTTGAAATCAGAGAATTCTAGATCCCGTTTGAATTTGGTCTCTATTGCAGTTTGATTTTCATTGCAAAAATTCAGAAGTTCTTTATATAGTGTAATGTCATCGTTCATAGTTCCTTCTTTATTTTTGGTAAAACATCTTGAAAAAAATCAGATTGATTCAATATAAAATCAGTTAGTTTATCATTAGAGCCTTCTTGGAGTTTTTCCCTAATAAGATTTCCCTCTATTATATTCAATGTGTTATCTGTATTCTGTATAATGAAGAATAAAGGGCGATCTAATTGTGAATACTGTGTTTTAACAATGTTGATTAATCCTGTATTAATGGTATCTTCATTCCAGTATGTACTAGATAATTTTCCATTGTTATTCTGACAGAAGATCAAATATGAATGAATATTTCGAGTTTTATCTAGCAGTATATGTTTTGGAATATACTCTGTAGCAAAACAAGCCAATTCAATATTTAATCGGTGATTTTTTTTTAGATTAGCACAAATTGCAGATTCAAATTCTTTAATTTTCATTGTCTAATCCATTTACTAAATCATTGATACTTACTTTTAGTGCTTTGGAAATTTTAAGCATACTTCCCAAAGTAATATTTTTCTCTGCACGTTCAATCATACCTATGTATGTCCTGTGTAAATTTGCAATATCAGCTAATTGTTCTTGTGATAGTTCTTGTTCTTCTCTGTATTGCTTAACTTTATTTCCAAATTTTACTAAGAATTCTGGCTTATTCATAATATTGGTAACTTTAGTATGCAAATTTAGAGTATTTAAAAACTGATATCAACAGACTAAAGTTAGCATCTAGTTTTTTGTTTATGTTCTAAGTTCAAAAACTTGTTTAAAATTATTTTTGGCTATTATTTCTTATAATTAATGAAAAGTTAAATAAAAAATTAAGCCTACCTATGTTATTTACATATAAGTAGGCTTTGTGTTAATTATTATGATTAAGTTCTATTTCAGTTCTACTATCTAGCTGTGCTTTTGCTTGTTTATATCACTTTCCTTCTTTTTTAACATAAATCTGAGCCATATTAATAGGTATCATTCAGGTAAGTTTATTAATTTTTCCTGTATCTAATGCTGTAGCTATATTGCAATATATAATATCTGATAAAGCATATTTAGTAATATTACCAGTGCTATATCAAAACACAGTATCTTCACCAAAGAAATTAATGTAATAAGCAAAATCACATTGATTATCTTCCTTAGCTTTTAATAGAGCCTTTAATTTACTGTCTTCAATCATATGCGTGCTATAATCTTTGTACTTTATATCTCTGCACTTGATTTCAACAACAACTTTATGCCCTTTATATTCAAAGTAATAATCTACAG
>JAEXBC010000517.1 GCA_023457875.1 Bacillota bacterium
ATACTATAGACAGCCTATTAAAAATTTTCAGGCTGCGTATAGGAAAGGAAAAGGAAATATGATTATTTATGGATGGGGAAAGGTAACAAAGAAGTTTTTAGGAGCTATTGGGATTATGGCTTGTAGCCATTGTGAAAATCAGTCCCAGTGGCAGCTTTGTGTGATGAGGACATGGTTTACTTTGTTTTTTATTCCTATTATACCTTATAGGACTACCTACTGTGTAATGTGTCCACACTGCAATAGCTACATAGAGATTACTAAAGAGAAGTATATGGCGTTAAAAGATGCCTTAAGCCAGGGGATGGAGGATGCCCTAAAGTATGCAGGTAAGACACCAACTCAGATTAGTTACTTAAAAGCAATGGAAGAACAAAATAGAAAAGAAGGAAAAATGTAGTCTTTACTTTTAAGACTACTTTTTTTGTTTTCACCAATATTTTACAAGAAATTCCAAGAAAATTATTAAAGTGAAGGTTTCTTATCCGTTGATTTCATAGTATACTGTAAAAAGGAGGGAAGCAGATGAAAAGCAAAAAAATTATTTTGAATAAAAAAAGAAATCCTTTCTATACTGTAATGATATGGATTACTTCTTTGGTTTGTGTGATTACAGGGGTTTTAGTGGGAGGCTTTGTACATATGAGTATGAGTATTGCGAAATATGAAGAAAATCTACACGTATTATCACAGGAAGTCGAAGATATGCAAGAAGCCACTCGTGAAGCGTTAGAACAGCAAGAACAATATAAAAGCCAGCTAGAACTTTTGGAAAAGGAACTAGCACAATATAAACCTATTGTTATACCTGATTCAATGAAGCACAAATCGTCGTAAAGAATTTTATTAATGGAGAGGGTGAGAAAATGAACTATGGACAAAAGTCTCGTACTGGAGCAACTATTTTATTGTGTTTTATAACTTTGGTTTTTATGGGAATAGCGGGTATTTTATCCATAAAATTATCCCATCAGCTACAGCTATTAGGCGAACTAAAATCCAATATCCAAACCTTTCAAACCAATAAGGAAGAGCAGAAAATGGTGCTAGAGACTTATAATGAAGGCGTGCAGAGTTTACAAAGTGAGATTGAAACTGTGAAAATGGATTTACAAGAAGCACAAAGTAAATACCCTGAGCTAGCAAAGGCAATGAATGAAAATGAGCCTAAATATGCCTATTTAACCTTTGATGATGGCCCTAGTAATAATACTTCTATCATCTTAGATTTCTTAAAAGCCAATCAAATCAAAGCAACCTTCTTTGTGATAGGAAACGAAAAGTTTGATGAGGTCTATAAACGTATTGTAGAGGAAGGACATACCTTGGCACTTCACACTAATACCCACAAGTATGATGAAATTTATACAAGCGTTAATGCTTTTTTAGAGGACATTGACACATTATCTGATCATTTAGAAGAAGTGACAGGTGTTAAGCCAGATATCCTTCGTTTTCCAGGGGGCTCCAACAATACCATTAGTGTACGTTATGGTGGGAGCGATATTATGAAACAGGTGATTGCAGAAATAGAAAAGCAAGGGTTACATTACTTTGATTGGAATGTGGACTCAAGTGATGCTTCTTTGAAATATCCCCCAAAGGACCTTATCGTAAATTCAGTTTTGGAGGGGGCAGAGGGGAAAAACAGAGCCTTTGTTTTGATGCATGATGCCACTATAAAAACGACTACCGTTGATGCTTTGCCTGAAATAGTAGAAGGATTAAGGAAGCAAGGATTTATCTTGGATAGAATTACGAGTGATACCGTTCCAGTTCAGTTTAGGTAAAAATACTTGTAAAATATAGTAAGAAAGGATATGAGAATATGCAAAGAGTTCTAAATATTGCCCACAGAGGTTTTAGTGGTAAGTATCCAGAAAATACGAATATTGCACTGGCAAAGGCACTAACAGAAGGATATTGTGATGGTATTGAAGTAGATGTGCACATGACAAAGGATGATAACGTGGTTATTATCCATGATAGCAGACTGGATCGCACAACCACTGGTACGGGATATATTAAGGATTATACTCTCGAGGAACTTTTAGAGTTTGATGCAGGTGTAAAATATGATTCCAAATACAAGGGTGAAAAAATCCTATGTATTAAGGCAGCCTTAGAGCTGGTTAAAAGATATAATGTCAAACTTTATATTGAAATAAAAAACAGTCACGTAGGCTATAAAGTAATCCAAGAGCATGTGCTAGACAGGGTGAGGACTGTTGGTGCTGAGGATAAGGTTATTTTGTCTTCCTATCATGTTGATGCCCTAAAGCATATTAAAACAGTGGCACCTAACATTCAGACCGCTTTATTATGTAAGGAAATTCCACAAGATATATATAGTTATCGATATGCTGATTCTATTTCCTGTGATTATCATGAGGTGGATGAAGAAACGGTTGCCTTGATACACAGCCTTGGCAGAAAGCTTACAGTATGGGTAGTGGATGATGTTACGGATATGAAGCGAATGAAAGAAATGGGTGTAGACGCTGTGATTACCAATTATCCAGACGTATTTAATGATGTGATTAATGGATTGTGTTAATAAGCTATATAGAGGGCTGTTGCTAATTGTGCAACAGCCCTCTATATAGCTATAAAAATAATATGAGTAGCAAACTAGTCAACGCTGTAAGAATACTATATAATATAGATAAATGATAGAGAGGGGGATGCATATGGAGTCTCCAATTTCAGCAATAGGCTATTCCAATATGGAAAAAAAGTATAACCTAGAAAAGATTGTAAGTGATATCTTAGATAAACCAACAAAACAAACTGTAAGTCGGAAGTCGAACAAGGATATTATTGCAGAATATCTTAAAGAAGTCGGCAAAGATATGTATATAATGGTTAGAGTAGTGGTTAGAGGAGAAAAGGAAGAAACGAATATTGAAATTGAGCAATGTGAGCCTTATTTAAAGCCTAACTATACCATCAAGGTAGAAGACCTATCTGTGGAATGTATAGAAGATGAATATAACTATTATGCCATTTGTGAAGAAAAAGAAACTGGCATTCAGTTTATCTTTTGGCTTCAAAATGTTGTAGATTATACAGAAGCCATCGAATATATGGAAGGCTTTGATACAGTTAGCATCGCTGCTCTTGCCATGGAAGGAACAGTGATACTACCCATTGAAGTGGATGAAGAAGATGAGATGGCCCAAAAAGAAGAACGGGAGAAAATAAAGGCAATCTTGCAAAAAGCAAGAGAAGGTGATGAAACAGCAAGAGCTCAGTTAGAAGCTGAGGAAAAGGAACTAGATAACCAGCTTAAAGAGCGTATGTATGAAGAAGACTTCTTATCTATTATGAGTGGCTATTTTGTACCAACTACCTTAGTAGATGCCACCTATGCTGTCTTAGGGGATATCAAAGATATTGCCATAAGGAAAAATCTTATTACAGGCGAAGAATCCTATTTGTTTACGCTTCATGTGAATGATATGCCACTAGAGGTATTAATTAATAAGAAAAACTTAGTGGGCTATCCTACAATAGGAATGCGTTTTATGGGAACTTGCTGGCTTCAAGGAACAATCCAAATCCCGGATGAAAAGACTTGACGAATGGCAAATAAGACTGTACTATAATAGTTGCAGTTAATGACAACGTGCTATGTTTCCGTAGCTCAGTAGGATAGAGCGACCGCCTCCTAAGCGGTAGGCCGCTGGTTCGATTCCAGTCGGGAACGTATTAGCAAAAAAAGTACCGTATGTAGAATGAATTTCTATGTACGGTACTTTTTTGTTATAGAGAAGATAGCTTAAAGCTTGAGTTTGTTAATGTAAGATTTTCTCTAATCGTTTTTGTTGCATAAACTTTCTTATCTGCTGTGACAAAAATGGCATCTATTCCGTCAAAACCTTCTATAAAATCCATTCCTTTTTCAAGTCCCATGGAAAACACAGTTGTAGAGAGGGCATCTCCATCTAGGGAAAGGTCACTAATGATGGTAACGCTTACTATATCATTTTCATAGGGATAGCCTGTCTTAGGATCTAAGATGTGGTGATATTTATGGCCTGCATGATCCTCCACAAAGCGTTCATAAATACCTGAGGTCACGATGGATTTATTTTGTGCTTTGAGGAAGCCAATCATCTCTCCACGAGGGTTAAAGGGGTCTTGCACACCAACCTTCCAAAATTCGCCCGAAGGGTTATTGCCCAGCACATAAACATTACCCCCTAAATTGATAATGGCATGGGCTATGCCTTCATCTTTTAGTAGCCTTGCTATTTCATCAGCAGCATAGCCTTTACCAATACCACCTAGGTCAAGGAGCATTCCTTTTTGAGAAAGAAAGATGGTTTGTTCCTGCTTATCCAGTAACACCTTCTCATAGCCAATGAAGGGTAGCTTTTTTTTGATTTCTGCTTCGGAAGGAACACGCGCTTCAGGAAAACCAATGTTCCAAAGCTTTACAATGGGGCCAACGGTAATATCAAAAGCCCCCTTGGAAAGACTACAGTAATAGAGTCCCTTTTCAATGAGGGAATAGGTGGCCTCGTCAACCTTTACAGGACTGATGCCAGCTTGTTGATTGATCTTGTCAATAAGCGTTCCTGACTTATTAATGCTTAAGGTATCCTCAAGGTCCTTCAGTTTAGTAATTGCTTTGTCTAAGATGTCTTCGGATTGGTGGTCATAAAGGGAAATGGTAACGACTGTCCCCAAAACAAATTCATTGCGTGTTAATGGCGTAGTGTTACTTGGTGAGGCGGAGTTGGTACAACCACTTAAAATCATAACACTGCACAAAAGTAAAGCGATTAGTTTATTCATATTGCCTCCGTATTTAAGCTATCCCAAAGGATAAGTTTGTTTTATGTTATAAGGCTATTATACAGCTATTATGAAATTTATAAAACAGCCAGAAAATCTAGGAAAAATAAAAGGAGTAGTGGACGTGGTTAAAATAATTAGATATAGTATGGATAGAATAATACACCATCATAAAATGAGGCTATGAGAATGAAAAAATGGGATATGATTATCATTGGACTATTAC
>JAEXBC010000518.1 GCA_023457875.1 Bacillota bacterium
CCTCTAATGTATGGGTTAATCTTGTCCGATAATGATCTCCTTCTGGGGAAATAAAAACTTGCGTCTTATGTGCTAATCTTCTAAATGCCTTAGAATGTAATATCCGATCACGATCTCTTTGAAAAACCGTTCTTACATCGCATTCCTTCTCTTCCCGCACTCTTCCCTTTGAAGCAATACTTTTTGTCGCATATTGACTAAGTTGCATACATTCTACTTTTTCTTGTTCTAGTCTATAGCACATCATTATCACCCCCACTCTTATTATAAATACTACATATCTCTCCTATTTCCTTTTTTTTATGACATTTTCGTTAGATGTATCTATTATAATGATGCATTGAATTAGTTTTTTGTTACTTTTTACCATTGGTAACTATTCTTATTAAGCTTTCGCCTTGTAAGGTGTTAGGTTTTGATTGCATCTCATAGATATCTGATTTTTAACTAAATTTATCAAAAAAACCATAGTTATTTCTCCGCTCAGATTTATTTATGAGCAAAATTTTCTTTTTACACCTAAAAAATTTTCTGTTATCACTTTAATTGCCTTGCATAATTACAATGGCTATAACGCTTTTTAGCCGCAACTACCTACTATCTTAATTCTACACCTACCTTCCATTTCCTTTTTTTACGACACCTTGGCTAAGTGTATCTATTTTCCTGACTAATTATAGCATTTCTTATACTTAGCTAGAGACTTCTCTTAAAGCTGAGCTTGCTTTGTTTTTAGCAGCTAAAATCTAGTATAACAAAACCCTAGACTATTAAAGACAGCCTAGGGTAATCATGAGTTCACACTAAATATTATATTTATTCTATTACATTTTAAAGAATTTCATATCACTATCTAAACTCGCTGAAATATCTTTTAGCTTTCTTGCTTGCATCGCCAATTCTTTCATAGTTAATGAAAAAGCTTGCATAGATAATTGTGTTTGCTCGGTAGAAGATGCATTTTGTTCAGCAATGGAAGAAAGGCTTTGCATTACCGCAACAACCTTTTGTCTAGAAGCATCACAGATTTCAGTAGATTGCTTAATAACTGCTGTTTTTTCTATAAAAGCATTAATTCCAGAATTGACTTCGTTAAATCGTAGTATCGTGTTTTCTATTTCCTTAATTTGTTGAGCAACGATTTCTTCTACGCCATCCATAATTTGAACTGTGGTTTGGAATTCATCAGACAGACTAGTGATAACCTGATCGATAATTTTAGCAGAATCATTAGACTGTTCAGCAAGCTTCTGAATTTCTGATGCAACTACAGCAAAGCCTTTGCCTGCCTCACCAGCTCTAGCTGCTTCAATGCTAGCGTTTAAAGATAAAAGGTTAGTCTGTGAAGCAATGGAGGAGATTAAGTTAACCGCTTCCTTAATTTGTAGTACGGATTGGTTGTTCAAATGAATTTGTTCTCCAATTTTTCCAATAGCCTGGGTTGTATTGTCATTAGATGCGCAAAGCTCTTTCATGATTCTTTCAGATTCCTTGCTGGCATTTCTCATTTCTATAGAGGTATGATCTAGTTCATTCACATTCAATACAATGTCCTCAATCACATTGCCCATTGTTATAACTTGATTTGTTGCAGTCTCTACTTCATTTGCCTGTAAAACCACGCACGCTGATATCTTCTCTATCGTATCATTTATTTCTTGAGAAGCTTCACTGGTTTTAGTTGTTGCATCATCTAGGGCATCACCTGAATTCATAACGCTAGTTGAGACGTCTTGAATAGATAATAGGACATGAGAAAACTTATCTAAAAATAAATTTAAAGACTCTGCAAAAAGCTTAAATTCATCTTTTCCCTTCATATTGGCACGTGTTTTTAAATCACCTTCGCTCATTTTTTCTAAAATCAATTTAAAATTACCGATGTTAGCGCGTATGCTTTTGCTAATGAGTATGGTGTTGAGTCCAATAATAATAACACTTGCAATAAGTATAATCATCATCAATACTATCATCGTTAGCTTTGATGATTCCATATTAGACTCTATTTCTTCTCGAACACTTGTAGTAAGTGCCGTTAGACTATCATTCAACACTTTAATTTCTGCTTTTAATTTAATCACTTTTACATCAATTTCTGCAATTTTCGAAAATACATCCTGTTTATGTTTAAGAGCCTCTACTATGGTGTATTTATCGCCTTTATCTGTAACATATGTCTCAGTTTTTTGATTCATAGCTGTAAATAAGCGATTAATCTCATCAGCTTGTTGCTGTACATTTTTCCCCTCTAATACAAGTTTAGAATATTCATCAAACACATTGTTTAATTGTGATAACTCACTTAAAAATTCATATTTCTTTAACGCCTCATCTTTACTCAAAAAAACAGCATATTGACCTTCTTGACTAGTAAAGCCACGCTCACTGGCCAGATCAATAATCTGTTGATAATTCTCTTGGCTCTTTGCAATTTTATCTTTCATATTGTCAAAATCAGAGTCAAATGATCCTTCAACGCCACCATTAGTTCCCTCAAGATAAGTTGTCATTCTAGCCAAATTTCTCTTGATCGAAGTGAGATAGGAGACATTCATGGAATAAAGATAGGAAGTATCAAAACTTTGGTTTTCATATTGAAGTAAATTAATATGATTCATATCATTCGACAATTGATTATTCTGGTGATTATGATTTAGGGAGGAAATACCAAATCCGCCAATAATTAAACTAGCAATAATTGAAAGCACACCCATGATAATAATTTTACCGGTTATGCTAAATAAAAATCGCTTTATGTTTTTCATATTATGTCTCCTTTTATGTTTTATATTCATGTATTTACATTATATGCTATAATTCGACTTTAATCAAGGTTTGCTAGTTCACATGGATTCGTTCTATAATTGATGTTCTGCACTATGTAAGCTGAATATCAACGGTTTTATCTATCAAAAAAAAATAGTACCCTTTCATTACCATGACAGGGTACTATTTTTTTGATAGATCATTCAATCTAGCCTAAGCTAAATCAAACCATCTAAAACGTTGAAATCTTCAACATTATTTACTTTTAATAGCTGCTTGAGCTGCTGCAAGTCTTGCAATTGGTACTCTAAATGGTGAGCATGATACATAGTTAAGACCTACTTTATGGCAGAACTCAACAGATGATGGATCTCCACCATGTTCTCCACAAATACCAAGTTTGATGTCAGGGCGAGTTTTACGTCCTTTTTCAGCTGCCATTTGTACTAATTGACCAACACCTGTTTGATCAAGTCTTGCAAATGGATCACTTTCATAAATATTGCTGTCGTAGTAAGCAGGTAAGAATTTACCAGCATCATCACGAGAGAAACCAAATGTCATTTGTGTTAAGTCGTTTGTACCAAATGAGAAGAATTCAGCTTCTTCAGCAATAGCATCTGCTGTAAGTGCTGCACGTGGAATCTCAATCATAGTACCTACATGATATTCTAACTCAATACCAGCTTCTTTGATAACAGCGTCTGCTGTTTTAACAACAACGTCTTTAACAAATTTTAATTCTTTTTTCTCTCCAACAAGTGGAATCATAATTTCTGGAACAATATTAAAGCCTTTTTCTTTGTTCACTTGTACAGCTGCTTCAATGATAGCACGAGTTTGCATCTCAGCAATTTCTGGATAAGTTACTGCGAGACGACAACCACGGTGTCCCATCATTGGGTTGAATTCTTTTAAGCCTTCAACTGTTTCTTTAAGTTCTTCAAAAGAAAGATTCATTTCGTTTGCAAGCTCTTTGATTTCTTCTTCTGTGTGTGGTACGAACTCATGAAGTGGTGGGTCAAGAAGACGAATCGTAACAGGTCTTCCTTCCATTGCTTCATAGATACCTACAAAGTCACCTTTTTGAAGTGGAAGAAGTCCATTAAGTGCTTCTCTTCTTTCTTCTTCTGTCTTAGAAACAATCATCTTACGAATTTTCATGATACGATCTTCTTCGAAGAACATATGCTCTGTACGGCAAAGACCAATACCTTCAGCACCAAATTTCACTGCATTTTGTGCATCTTTTGGTGTATCTGCATTTGTACGTACTTTGAGTACACGTGCTTTATCTGCCCAAGCCATAAGTGTTTCGAAGTCACCTGTGATACCTGCTTCAACAGTTTTTACATCTTCACCATAGATATTACCTGTAGTACCGTCTAAAGAGATATAATCTCCTTCTTTATAGGTGTTACCTGCAAGTGTGAAGGTTTTTGCTTCTTCATTGATTTTGATTTCGCCACAACCAGATACACAGCATGTACCCATTCCACGTGCAACTACAGCAGCATGAGATGTCATACCACCACGTGCAGTTAAGATACCTTGTGCAGCTGCCATACCTTCAATATCCTCTGGAGAAGTTTCAAGGCGAACTAAGATAACTCTTTCACCAGCTGCTGCTGCATTTTTAGCATCTTCAGCAGTGAAGTATACTTTACCAGCTGCAGCTCCTGGAGATGCAGGAAGTGCACTACCAATTACTTTAGCAGCTTTAAGTGCTTGTGGATCAAATGTTGGGTGAAGTAATTGATCAAGTTGTTTTGGTTCAACACGGCAAACAGCAGTTTCTTCAGAAATCTTACCTTCTGCTACTAAATCTACAGCAATTTTAAGAGCAGCTGCTGCTGTTCTCTTTCCATTACGTGTTTGTAGGAAGTATAATTTTCCTTCTTCTACTGTGAATTCCATATCTTGCATATCACGATAGTGATTTTCAAGTTTAGTATAGATTTCAGTAAATTGTCTATAAACGTCTGGCATATCTTGTTCAAGTTGTGAAATTGGGTTTGGTGTACGAATACCTGCAACAACGTCTTCACCTTGTGCATTGATTAAGTATTCACCATAAATTTTGTTTTCACCTGTAGCTGGATTTCTTGTGAAGGCAACACCAGTACCAGATGTATTACCCATATTACCAAATACCATCATTTGAACGTTTACAGCTGTACCCCATTCAGATGGATAGTCATTCATTCTTCTATAAACAATTGCGCGTGGGTTCATCCAAGAACGGAATACTGCCTTGATAGATTCTAACAATTGATATTCTGGTTCTTGTGGGAAGTCTACACCTTTTACTTCTTTATAAAGGGCTTTGAAACGAGCAACCATATCTTTAAGATCGTCAGCATCAAGCTCTGTATCTAATTTTACATTTTTTTCTTCTTTCATTTCATCTATAATTTTTTCAAAACGTGGTTTTGGAATTTCCATAACAACGTCTGAAAACATTTGAATAAAACGACGATAAGAGTCATACGCAAATCTCACGTTACCTGTTTTCTTTGCAAGACCTTCTACAGCCGCATCATTAAGACCTAAGTTAAGAACTGTGTCCATCATACCAGGCATAGATACACGTGCACCTGAACGTACTGAAACGAGTAATGGATTTTCAGTATCTCCAAATTTCTTACCTGCTAAGTCTTCAAGTTTTGCTAAACTTGCTTTAATCTGACTAATCATTTCATCAGAAAGTGAACCGTTATTTTCGTAATAACCTGTACATGCTTCAGTAGTGACAATAAAGCCGTTTGGAATAGGTAAGCCTAGCTGTGTCATATCAGCTAAATTAGCACCTTTTCCTCCTAATAAATTCTTATTTCCTGCTTCTGCCTCTTGAAACATATAAACCCATTGTTTACTCATTGAATTCCCTCCTATAATGTACATAATAAAACTAGCACCCTTTTTAGTAACTTGGCGGAGTTACCAAAGTGCTGCTCGCTTTATCTCATGCTCATTATAACACAATTTTCTTTGTTTAATATATTATTTTTCATGAATAATGATATTTATGTTTTTTATATAAACTTCCTATAGGTTTTTACCATATTATTTGTACATTTTTAGCTATTTTGCATTATGATTCAAATAAAAAAGACCCATTTATCTTCTTTAATAAACAAAATTGGTATTATTTACCTTTCTATTACGCAAAAAATCACCTAAAAAGCATCCAAGCCCTCTAGGTGATTTTTAATTCTCTAAAACATCATTTTTTCTTCAATATATTTCACTAACTCACTAATTGCAATGCGTTCTTGCGCCATTGAATCACGATCACGTACAGTTACTTTATGATCTTCCATGGAATCAAAATCGAAGGTAATACAGAATGGCGTACCGATTTCATCTTGCCTTCTATAACGTTTACCAATTGAACCTGCTTCATCGTATTCTACATTAAAATGCTTAGCAAGGGTTTCGTAGACCTTCATAGCATCCTCTGATAACTTTTTAGAAAGAGGAAGTACAGCAGCTTTAACTGGTGCAAGCGCTGGATGGAATCTAAAGATTGTTCTTGTATCACCATCTTCTAAAGTTTCCTCATCATATGCTTCACATAAGAAGGCAAGCGTTACACGATCTGCACCAAGTGAAGGTTCCACTACGTAAGGAATGTACTTTTCATTTGTGGTTGGATCAAAATAGGACATATCTTGTTTGGAATGCTCTTGATGTTGGGTTAAGTCGAAATCCGTACGACTTGCAATACCCCAAAGCTCGCCCCAACCAAATGGGAATTCAAACTCAATATCTGTGGTAGCATTACTATAATGAGAAAGTTCCTCTGGTGAATGGTCACGTAATCTAATGGATTGTTCTTTAATACCTAATGAAAGTAAGAAGTTCCTGCAATAGCTTCTCCAATAATCAAACCACTCTATTTCTGTTCCTGGCTTACAGAAAAATTCAAGTTCCATTTGCTCAAATTCTCTAATTCTAAAAATAAAGTTACCTGGTGTAATTTCATTTCTAAAGGATTTACCAATTTGACCAATACCAAAAGGCACTTTTTTACGACTTGTTCTTTGAACATTCTTAAAGTTTACAAAAATACCTTGTGCTGTTTCAGGTCTTAAATAAACTACATTCTTCGAATCTTCAGTTACACCTTGGAAGGTTTTATACATCAAATTGAATTGACGAATAGCTGTAAACTCATGAGCACCACAAGATGGGCATGCAATCCCTTTCTCTGCAATAAAGTTTTCCATTTGCTCATTACTCCAACCATCAACTACTTCTGGAGTACCTGCCTCTTGCAAATAGTCCTCAATAATTTTGTCTGCTCTAAAACGCTCTTTACAAGCTTTACAGTCCATCAGTGGATCATTAAAGCCACCTACGTGTCCTGATGCTACCCATACCTGTGGATTCATCAGTATCGCACAATCTACACCCACATTATAAGGGCTCTCTTGAACAAATTTCTTCCACCAAGCTTTTTTTACATTGTTTTTAAATTCTACGCCAAGTGGACCGTAATCCCAAGCATTTGCTAGTCCTCCATAAATTTCAGATCCTGGATAAACAAAACCTCTTGATTTTGCCACCGCTACGATTTGTTGCATATTTTTCTGTTCCATCACAATGCCTCCTTAACTATTTGATATACATGAAAGAATGGACAATATAAAAAACCCTCCATCCCTAGCAAGGGACGAAAGGTTATCTTCCGCGGTTCCACCCTTATTGAATGCCATGGCATTCCTCTTTAAGAAAATTACTCCAAAGTGCCCTTCATAAAAACAGATGCAACTGGCTCTCACCTACCCAGTCTCGCTATGGCTCTTATTTTTACTACTCCTCTTCTTCATTGTAAATGGTTATCTACTTATCACTAAATTTATCAAAAAGCCTAGCTGATGTCAAGTCCAATTATGGCTTATTTTGTATAGCTTTGACACTTATTTACTCAGTCCATGTAAGGCAAAGCCCATTTCCTTCTTCTTGTAAAACAGCAAGGGTCTTTACCTCTTCTTGTGATAGGATATAGACTTTTAGCTGAGTAAAATCTGCCGCATTATCTATCTGTATTTGGTGATCGCTGATTTGATAGTTCCACTTATTGGTATCTAAATAATCCTGTAATCGGATTAAAAAGGCTGTGGTATCCGTGAGTTCTACTTGCCACTCCATTCTACTATCAAGTGCGGTGCTCTCAAGTTTTCCGGCACTATCAGAAGGTACTTCTTGTATTTCATTTGCCATAACGCCATTCTCTTTTTCTGAAAAAGAATCATTAGCTTTTCTCTCTACTGTTTCTTGTGATCTGCTGCTTTTCTTAGGCATAGTAGCTTCTTCTAATACTTCGCTATCCTGTGCTGCAGCTGGTGCTTCAAACACTTGACTTTCCTGAGCTGTGGTAGCGTTTTTTGATTCAAAGCTTGAACTATCTCCTCTACCCATTTGACTTAAAAACACAACACCCACTAACAAAGAGGCAGCTAGACCCACAAAATAACGAGGTAAATAATCCTTCTTTTTGATTGGCTTTAATACCTTTTCTTGTGATATTTTTGCCATTAAGTATTGGTGAAACGTATCAGGCATTTCTACCTCTGGTAGATCATTCAGCATAGTAACCATTTGTTCTAAAGCCCTATATTCCTTTTTACACGCCTCACACAGGTCAAGGTGTGCCTTCATTTCTACTTGCTCTTGATTACTTAACTGCTTATCAATATATAAAGATAATTTTTCCCTACAAGTATTGCAATTCATATCGCACACTCCTTCCTATTTAATATGACGAAAAAAGGACCAAAAAGGTTCTTTTTTTTGAGAAAAAACTTTTTTAAGCGCTTGTCTAGCTCTAGATAACCTAGACTTTACTGTTCCAAGGGATACATACAGAATCTCGGCTATTTCTTCATAGGAATAGCCTTCAATATCTCTTAGCACTAGAATCACTTGATAATCCTCTTGTAATTCTTGAATGCCCAAATGAACAATCTCTTGTAGTTCCTTTTTCTCTATCTGCTCTGCTACGCCTATTTCCTTATGCTCTTTTTCAATAACCCATTCGTCTTCCCCGTCTTGGCTTTCTTGGAATAGTGAAATATCCTGCCTTCTATTTTTATTTTTCCGTAAAATATCTAAACATTGATTCGTTGCAATACGATAGATCCAAGTGCTTATTTTAGCTTGCCCCTCAAACAAATGGATCTGTTTCCAAACCTTTATACAGACCTCTTGTGCTGCATCATAGGCTTCCTCAGCATCCTTTAACAAATGTAGGCACAGTGAATAAATTTTCTTTTCATACTGACTAATAAGCATTTCATAAGCCTCTACATTCCCCTCTTTGGCCAATGCAATCAAGCTTTTTTCATCCCTTTCTTGCACCTTTTTCCCCCTCCTTTGTATCAATTTGAAATATCCCATTATTTGCATCTATCTCTATCTATTATAAACAGGTAAAAACCTTGTCTATTCACTCCTATCCTTCCTATACCCATCATGAAATTGAGCATAGATTCCCATAGGATGAAAATGTTTTACATACCCTTCATTATTTTAATCTGATTTAATGATGATTACAATCTTTTTAATGTGAGGTATGACGGAGGATTCAGTCATACTGTATTTTCCACGGTTTTTCATAAAAGGCACTTGCCTTCATTTTAAAATTATGGTAATATACTTTTTGTTAGTAATCGATATTAAGCCGCTGTGGCGAAATGGCAGACGCACCTGACTCAAAATCAGGCGTAGAGATACATGCCGGTTCGAGTCCGGCCAGCGGTATATTTTATAATCACTTCAATATACGTTTAAAAACCTCTATTTTGTTTTTCAAAATAGAGGTTTTTATCATTTACCATTCACTTTTTGGAATAAAACCAATTAATACAGGTGCTGAAGAACCATTAGGAAGCATATACTCGAGCACTCTAGTTTCTCCCTTTTTTATGACACCTAGTAAGACAGCTTTTTTGTTTTGTCCTATAAAGTAACCACTATTAGGTGCTAAATACGTTCCCGTATCCACCCACTTGATGGCGCCTCTAAATACATTGGCTCTTGGATTAAGGATAACGCCCATATCCTCTTTTGCGGTAATGGTTAGGCGATAACTCACACCAAAATTACCTTTGTTTTGCATAAAATCACCTGTAAGAAGATCTGTACCCGCTACCCACTCTTCAGGATACTGACCAAGTACAACCTGAGTAGGCTCATTTGTGTTTAATGCTATAGTGTGTTCAATGATTGTTCCTTCAAAGCTACCTCTAATATGTATGCTTCGCCCTAGAATAGGCAACGTTTCTAGTTGTTCTAATCCTAAATCTTTTTCGATAACTGCAGTTGTAAGCTTCACTTCCCCAGAAGCTTCTAGATCCATTAATCCTGAAAGACATTGTCCATTTTGCCAGTTCTTGCTACCACTATCGTATAGGATATATTGCTCACTTGGCTTAATTGTAATCGTCCTCTGACTTGTACTTTGCCAATAATCATATAGTAGACGCTGACCGATATATAAGACATCTGTTGCAGGTCCTTTTACCATCTCATTACGAAGTACTAGGGTGATTGGACTAGACGTAGTGTTTTCTGCCACAAGAACAAATCGTTTATTTGCTACTTCTTCTTTGAACCCATTAATATGGTGAAAAAGTACTCTTCCTTCTCCAGAGAAAGCGCCTTGATACAATATACCATTTTGTTCTACAACTTCTGGTGAGTCACTCATCCATAGGATGTCTTGATTTTTCTTGGTAGTTTGTATAGGTGCTGACTGATATTTTCTATAATCACTGCCTTGGAAGTTATCTATGATACTGCCTATTGTGCCTGAAGTAAAATGATAGGACCATTCACTTTGTTGCACTTGACTTGTAATATGTACAGTAGTTTCTGTGGCCTGGCTTACTTTTCCATAACTATCTGTAAGCTGGAGGCTTACGATGTAGTCACCTTCTGCAAAAAAGGCATAGGGTTTTGTGATGACTGCTTGGTTCGCCGCTTCCCCCATTTTACGATACAACCATCTTTCACTTTGAATACTTTCCCACTCTTCATTTTGATAGGTATAGCTAAAACTTAAAGGTTCTCCTATAGCATAGGATTGTTTAGCTGCATTAAAGGAGGTGATTTGAGGTGGCTGATTGGGTTTTACCACTAAGATTTGAGTAACTAACTCACTCCATGCTCCTTTTTCATCCATTACACGTAGACCTAGCTCATAAGTCCCCTCTTTCAAACCTTTTACAAGGCTGTCTGCACTACTAGAGGTTTTTCCATTAAGTTGCCAAACATAGTTTGTAATTTGGTCTCCGTCTGCATCGTAACTTGATTGACTGACTAAAATCTCTTGTCCTTCTATATATGTATCCTGATTAAGAGAAATACTCGCAACAGGAGGGGTATTTGAACCGATCTGTGGCTCATGATTTTCCTCAATAATGGTTTTGGTAATGGATATTGTTTTCTTGACGTTATCATAATCTACTTCTAATCCAAATGCTTCACCTAAAAAACGAATAGGCACCAGTGTTACACCTTTTTTTATGACAACGCCTTGATCTAAACTATAAAGTTCTTCATTGACGTAGGCATTTTTCTCTCCTATCGTTAAGCTGACCATTACTTCCTGATTATAGATGTTGATTTTTTGACTCTCACGCTTCCAGTCCACTTCAGCGTGTAGAATGGTCTCTACTACAAACCGCAAGGGTAAATAGGTACTCCCATTCATAACCGTAGGTGCTTCAGGTAATAGACAAGTACTGCCATTTAACAAAGCTTCCTTATTATTAAGGAATAATATCAGTTCCTCCTTATTCACTGTTTCTTGAAGCGTTGGTATGCTCTCTTCCTGTATTGTTACTTCTGGACTATTTAATAGATCACTTGCTTCATTTGCCTGAATTGAAACACTCCACGCTAAAGTATACGCTAGTAAAATCATTATATATGTCTTTTTCATGCTGTTCTCCCTAATTTCATATTTTTTTGTCAAACGCTTTCTATGACGCCATGTTTTGTGCAATTACTTGATTTCTTTTATTTGTTGTATATATGTATCGACATATTCGTTGATCTTCTCCACTTGATAAGGTAATGCATTCTCAAATATCCATCCATAAGTGGGATACTCAAAGTCATAGTATCTAATATAGTACCAATAACCCTCTTTTCCGTCTACTTGATCTTTTTCCTTCGTTCTTCCTATCACGGTATAGGGAGCTGATTGAAGCAAATAGTCTAAGCTATATTTTTCATCATATACATTTTCTATATCACCTTGGGTATGTATGCCTAATTGATAGTTCGCATCATAGGCTAAATTAACCGTTATCGTTTCTGACTTTTCATTTGGTTCTTTTCTAAACTTTGTTTGACTAGCTGCAACTGCCTGCCATTCTTTCTCAACTACCATCTGATACCCTGCAAAATTGCAAACTTCTCCAACTTGAGGCTGGCTATCATTAGCTCCAAAAAACACATTTTCATCCTCTCCATAAAGTTGCTCTGAGTACATCGGACTGTCTGAGACTACTCTGAAATCCAATAGGACTTCATCCCCCTTAAATGTTTTTGGTAGAGAATAATTGATATACGAGCCTTCAAATTCTTCGCCCTTCTCTATGCTATACAACTTGACTTGATGATCATTTACTAATTCATATTTACCAAACGACTCAACCCTAAGATTGGTGCCTATCGCAAAGCAATTATCTAGATAAAACACCAACGTAGCATAAGGCACTGGAGAACCGTCACAGGTATACCATGAAGTTGAACATAGGTATGCTTTATCTATTGATTCAACTGACTTTGGATACTGGTCTATTCGATAATCCCATTTTTCAAATGTTTCTTTATTAATATGATTCCAATAAAGATAGGGACTGTTTAAATCTAGTGTCGCATCATTACCATCTGTACTTTTTTCTTTGTTTATTGTACTTACTTCTTCACTCTCTTTTAATGTTTTCTCGGTATGTGTAACATTTGGACTTTCTTTTGCACGAGCCTTTTCCTCTAATTCTGCTTGATTCGTACAGGCTACAAGTACAAATGCTAAGCCTATTACCATACATCCGTTGATTACTTTTCTCATTTCTTTTTTTAACCCTCACTTTGTTTGATGTATTACAAGTACCTCTGAACTATTCATAGATGTTTCTTACCCCCGTAGATTAATCTATTTTGTACAATATATCTTGATCCACTCTATGGATGACACATTTTATATTGAAATTTTCTGAGTTTAACTTGCATAGCTTATATTCTAACATCAAACAGTACATACGTAAAGTAACATAGCTAAATCATTACCCGAAGATAAAAAAATAGCCTCCTAAGAGGCTAACTTAATAATTTTCTAACTGCCATGTTCAAATGGGGCTTAAACTCCTGGATAGGTAAGGGAATATCATACAAAATGGAATTATAACAAGTAGATCCAACTAATTCGATAATCATAAATAATGTGGTTTTTGAGTCTTCTACCGGCAAATGTTCTTCTAAAACTCTTTGTTCAAACATCTTATAAACAGCATTTTGAAAGCCTATCCCTGTTTCTTCACTAAGTTGCAAATTGACAAGTCCCATCGATAAATTCTTATAAATAAATTTTAAAAGTGCTTGATCTCTTGTCAGTTCATCAACAATATAATCAATAATGATTAAGAGTTGCTCCGTAAAGTTTTCATACTTTGATTGGCGGCTAAAGTCAATGGCATTTTCAAATAACACAATCGCTTTTTTACTTCTTAGTTTCTCAATTAAATCATATTTATCTTTGAAGTAAAGGTAAAAAGTTCCTTTAGCCATACCTGCTTCACTTGCAATATCTTGAATCGTTGTTTCATTAATTCCCTTAGAAGTAAATAAGTTGAATGCTGTTTCCAAAAGCATTTGTTTCTTTCTTTGCTGCTTCTCCTTTATTTTCCCCATAACCTCATTCCTTTTTGCACCTTAATGTTTTTCATCCATCTCTTCACCCAAGGCCACAGCACTTATTCCAAATTTCTTTTTAAAGCACATTATCGCCAAAGGCATCATTACCAAAGTATATATTATTAATCCTACTACATTTTGTGCCACTGATGCAAATGGTAAATCTTTTACCATCACTTCATCAAAGGGTCTTGCATAATTCACAAGTGGCCATACCACGCTCATCACCCCAGCTAAAAAAGGAGGCATTTGTTCTATCGGCCACACGTATCCACAAGTTAAGAAGGTGGGCAGAGAAAGCATATAGGCAATTTGCGTAAATCTCGTTTTTGTCTTGGTAAAGCTAAATAAAATAACTCCAGGACAACTAATCGCTATACTAAAGAGGATACTCAGAAGGAGTGCAACCGCTATATTACTATTTAGTACTAAATTGAATTTCTTATGTATTAGAAAAATTGAAAATGCCCCAGAGCCAATTAGACCCGTTGCTGCCACTACAATCTTTGCAGCAATTTGACGCCATGTATGTTTAGTCGCCACTTCTTCTGGATTCCTAGTTAATAAGGTGGCCATACTTGAGAGCATAAGTTGTTGGAGTAATACTGAAAAGATGCCATATACCAAGTAGTTCATATAAGATAGCTTAGGATCATAGAGCATTCGGTCTTGAAAGTTAAAAGTAAGTACTATATGATTCGCCATATCTTCTTCTAATGCCCCTTTTCCCTCTAGCACTTGTATAGAAGCTCCAGCAGATACGGATTGAACAATTTGAGCTGCACCTGCGTAAACATTATTTCCCACAACAACATTGGTGCCATCTGTAAGAATCATAACTTGTGACTGCTTGCCTTGTTTTATATGATCACTTAAATGGGCAGGAATATAGACCCCCATATATACTTTTCTTTCATCAATAAGCTGCTGTAATTCTTTTGGACTTGACGCATAATAGGCTATACTAAAGCGTTCATTGTCATCAAAATACTGTATCATTTGCCTACTTAACTGACTATTAT
>JAEXBC010000519.1 GCA_023457875.1 Bacillota bacterium
AGAAAGATGCTTAATTATCGTACACCTGAGGAACTATTTGAGAATGAATTGGATGCTATATATGCTGTATAAATATTGTGGTGAAATAAAAAACACAATTAGTTCAACTTGTTATTGCAATTTAGGTATAAAACTTTTTTCTATTAAGCTCCTATTCTAAATTAAGATGCTTATTTAAAATATAATTCACTAGCCAGAATAAAACGCCTGCAAACACAACAAACCAAATGGTAGTAAGCACACAAGTACTATTTTTACTGAGAACAAGATTCATGCTTGTGATGAGCTTATATACTCCCTCTGTAATGATTTCTATTACGACAATTTCTACAAAAAACATGACAAAGGAAATAATCCCTCTATGTTTAATAAAAATTGGCAACTGTGCTGCCGCTAATGCTAAATAGATAATAAGTACACTCATCGCATAAATGGAAATAAGTAATATGGGCGCACATATGATTTCAACTAAATATCCTTCTGCAATGTATCTTCCAAGTGCCTGAAAGAATTCAGGAATTTCAAAAAACAATTCTTTTAATATATGAAGTTCTCCTGATATAACGAGTGCAGCGATAAACGCAATAATTCCGCTTAACATGGACCATATAAAAGATACAATGAGTTTCGATGTAATTAAGTGATGCGTCTTCACCGGCAAAGTAAACATCAAATAACCTTCATCACCTAATAAATTTTTGTTAAATCGATCTACCAGAACAGTAAACGTTAAAATTCCTAATGCAATAAATAACCCAGATAACACTAAACTTGAAACAGTCTTACCTAAATCAAAATTCCCCATATCTGTTATTCTAAAGAAAGCGCTTACCAAAACAAGTGCTACATATAAGGGCAAAAATTTTCTTGCTGTTGCTTTAAATTCATATTTCATTAATTTCCTTAGCATACAAATACCTCCCTAAATAAGGCATCGATGGACTTTCCTTTTTCTTCTCTTATTTCATCTACGTTACCTTGTAAGATCACTTCACCTTGAGATAGGAAAATAACCTCATCACATATACTCTCAATCTCTTGAATAAGGTGTGTAGCAATTAGGATGGAACTTGTTTCGGAATAATTTTTAATAATTGTTCGAATAATATAATCCCTAGCAGCTGGGTCAACTCCACCTATTGGCTCATCTAGAATATAGAGTTCTGCACGACGTGACATAACCAAAATAAGCTGTACCTTTTCCTTTGTTCCTTTTGACATGGTTTTTAATTTATCATCTTTATTGATTTTTAACTGTTCAAGCATATCTAAGGCTCTATTCATGTCAAAATCGCTATAGAAATCACTAAAAAAGTTAAGTAGATCACTAACTGTCATCCAGTTATTAAGGTAAGTTCTCTCTGGCAAATAAGCTATCTTTTTCTTAGTATCTATACTTGGCTTACTTCCACTAATCGTAATTACCCCATCAGTAGGCTCAAGTAGTCCATTAATCATTTTTATTAACGTACTTTTACCACTTCCATTGGGCCCCAATAGTCCAACAATTTTTCCTTGTGGCACTGTAATGGTTACATTTTTTAGTGCCTCTTTATGAGCGTATTGCTTGCTTACCTTTTCTAACTTCAAAAGCTCACTCATTCTATATCCTCCTTTAATATATCCTCAATATCATTTTAATTATTTATTTTTCCTGTTTCTATCAAGTATCCTATTACGCTTAAATAAAACTTCTTATTTCTTTCTAATCATCTTCCACACTAATTAGTAGACACTTCTTCTTGATTGTTTTTTAGACTTCTTTCAATTAATGTCAGTAGCTCATTTTTTGTATAGCCTAGCTGTAATAATGCTGCTGTCACTTCATTAATCTTAGCGGTTGCATATTCACTTCTCATACTTTTTATATGTTCCATATTGTCTGTTACAAAACGCCCACTGGTTCTTTGACTATACACTAAATTTTCTCTTTCAATTTCTTGTAAAGCTCTTTGCATAGTATTTGGATTCACCCCTGCTTCCTCTGCTAAATCCCTCACGGAATTCAATTTGCTACCTGCAGCTAATTGTCCTGAAATAATTTTTAACTTTAAAGACTCTACTAACTGAATATAAATGGGTTTATTACTATCAAACTCCCATGACATTACATTACCTCCTTAATGTATTAATTACCTAATACAATAATATACGCTTACAAACCCATTGTCAATACAATTTTTGATTTTTTTAATTTTATTCTATTGTTCTATTATTTAAATGAATAGTTATATCCATTACATACCTTATCCATCAACTATCTTCCTTATAAATTTCTAAGACGAAAAAAGAGACTGTCACGAAATTAATAATTATAAGTCCTGAATGAATAAAAGAGCGATAAAGCTAGAATCCGAATTAGCTTTATTGCTCTTTTTAAGTGTTTGTAAAGTTGCTTATTCATTTTTATAAGCTATCTATGCATTTTGAGACAGCTCCTTCAATATTTAAGCTAAAACCTTATTTTAGTTCTGGCATACTATAGGTCACTTGGTATTTATTAAGTAATTCTTCTATACGATATAACTCTCCTCCTGTTAGTTGTTTTAAGAAACCCTCCTTGCCATAATGATAGATGCCATATGAAGGTGTCAAACAACTTATATTGTCTTGAAAAGATATTTCAAACCATTTAAGCCTTCCAGAAGGTAATAATCTATTTTCTAACACCAACTTTGCTACCTCGCTATTAATTTCTCCAATATACCACTCCTGCTCTGTGTCTTCTGTCCTCTTAATATTACGGCATTTGAGATGATACAACAGTTCGGAAATAATTTGCTTTTCATGTGACCAACAACCAATGCAAATATATTTACTTTTCTGAAGCGCTATTTTTAAAATATAGCTGACTATTTCATGATCTATATACTGATTTTTCTTTCGGGAATCAGCCCGAATATAGAGTAGGGTTGTTTTGAGTTCTTGTAGATATATATCATCCTGTTTTTCTACTTGGGGCAATAAATCCTCTTTTACCTTTTGTACCGTTACCTTGTTCGGCGGAGAACTTATGTTTCTAAAACTTATACTAGGCTCCCCATCACTAAAATCAAGCATAGCAAATGTTCCTTGGCTTGTTGTTTCTTTAAGGGCTCCTGGGTCAATCACTTTGCTATTAACAAATATATCGTGGTTATGTGTGAGCTGCAGTTTGTGGCTCCCACCATGGCATATATACTCATACTTCATTTCTAATAATTCTGCTTTTGTCGTATGTGCCGCAAGTTGTAAAACATCTGCCCACCCATTGGTATGACACATCAATATATTTCTTTTATTAACGCTAATACTCTTTATACTAGGCATTTGCTTTAACGTATTAAGTCGTACAACCCCCAATTTATTTCTAAGCCACTCTCCCTGTGCAATCCCCTCTTTGCACTTTGTCAGATGAAATAAACTATCTTCATCATAGCCTCTAATATTAATAAACCGTTTGTCACTTGTTATCTTATCAAAGACCTCACAAGGGTTTTGACCATTACTAATATAATCCCCTAAATTTAAAACTCTCTCAATTTTTTCAGCTTCTACATATTCTAAAAATGCATTTAGCATATCTAGGCTAGCGTGAAGGTCTGAGATAATCGCAATTTTTTTAGCTTTCATTAGAGGCGATACCTCCTTATGTCTATTTCTTTATTTATTTCCATCTCATTACTTATTTTTATATCAACTTCTCTTTCAATCTCTATCTTTATATGATTTCTTCTTTATATTTTGTTCTCTGTATTTATTCCATTTCTATTTTTATTTCAATTTCTGTATTTATTTAATTTCTGTATTTATTCAATTTCTTCTTCTATTTTGATTTCTGCTTTATTTAATCTCTTCTTCTATCTCAATCTGTGTATTTGTTGATATCTGTTTCTATTTCAATCTCTTTCTTCATCCGTAGTTTATTTCGTCATTCTACCATTTTTATTAATAGTATATGGATTGATTGTTGATACTTTTCTAATATTTTATTATATAATTTAATTATACGTACATTTATGCTATTATATTGTTATATGTTTTTACTTTTATTTTGGGAGGTTATCATGAATTATCAACTAAAAGGAAAAAGGCTTCTGTTATGTATAAGTGGTTTTATTATTTTGGCAGATATCATATATACTATTTTTTGCATTTATAATCTTCTATCTTTAGACACTTCCATTTTGGGCTTAACCCTTACAAACAGTTTTTTTCGTATTTTGGTAGAAGTTGCTTTGGTTGTTTTCTGCTACAGAGGTAACATTTGTGCAAAATGGATTTTATCAGTAATCATGATTGCTCTTAGTTCTTTCTTGCTACTCCAATTCGCTGGAACTTCTTCACTTTTCATGTTAATTATAGGTTTAATTTTTCTCTTTAGTGCTGCTCTACTATTCACTTCTCCGTCAATTAAGGCTTTTATGAATAGTCAACGTGCAAAATAGCTTTTTGCGCTTGATTGTGCTATGATAAGTATTATAATCTACTCTAAAAAAGGGGAATTTCTATGTACAACTTTTATAATTTAAACCATGATCAATTGCAATCAGAGAATGCTAATTACGCTGTGGTAGATGTTAATGTGCCCCTTGACAACATTGATTTTTACCAACTTTTTGAGACTTATATGAATGATCCTTCAGAAGCTAATCAAGATCAGTTGGGACTTTATTTAAATAAAATCAATTATCTTATTGGCTTTTTCCCAAATTCTAAAGACGAATATACACCTGAGCAAACAACACTTACTATCAAGAGCCAAGATGACCTTAACCTGCTTATTTGCTCTAATGAAGATAGAGAGGTATTCTTACCTTGTTTTATTAGTACAAAAGAACTAAGAGCTTGGTGCAAAGAACCAGTATATACCCTTTCAGTTCCTGCTGCTTGGCTTTGGAAATTTGTATTGTCTCAAAATAATTATAAAGGTATCATTTTTAATCCTGGTAGTATAGGTTGGTCTATCACTTTAGAGCATATTCAATCCTTATTGGATGATATTAATCAGCAAAAATGATAATGAACATTGGTGGTCTTTATGAAATCTAATAATTTATCTGGAAAATTTTTACTTTACAGCTTATGGTTAGAACTTATATTACTTTGTGTATCTTTTTATATTTTTTCTTCCAAGCTATTCTTTTTTCCGTGGTATTTTCGATTATCTACCTATACACTATTATATGTCTTAATATTGTTGGTACTACAATTTGTGATATTCATTTACTCCTGGTCTATGTATGAGCGACAATCTATTTTTAAATCCCTTCGGAGGATTTGTCTTCTTCATCTTCTCATGCTTATGGTCATGTTTATGTCATGTATACTTAGCGTGGACTGGTTTAACTTTTCAGCAATATTGTCAAGCGCTATGGTATGTATCCTTATTGTATATACTATTAAAACATATATTTGTAAGTAATCTTCCTATCTAGCCATATGCTTTTTAGAAGAGCTTCTGAGATAAGGATTGATCTACATCATACCAATACAAAAGCACGGGTGGGGCCACTGTTGGCTCCCACCCGTGCTTTTGCGTATCTGATTAACTTTTTTAAAATGTTTTTTATTCTATATTTCCTTTTGGTATACCTTGCCTGCTATATGCCCATTATCATACTAAGACTTCTTAATAAATACAAAACATTTTACTATTAAAAAGGTGGCTGGAACGCCAATCATGGCTGCTACTGCATATGCTATAAATTTGTGCATCCCTAATACCGTTACAATGATATAAACTGTAGTTAATTGTATCAAAAAATTTGGAATCGTAGAAATGGCAAACTTAATAAGTTTATGTGCCGATAGCTTTTCTTTAAAGGTAAATGTACTATTAAGTACATAGGATACGATGATTCCTGTGGCATAGCCTAAAATAAATGAGGCTATATCATTTAGTAGCATCGAATAGATTATAGAAAATCCTGCGCCACTTAATGTATTGATACATCCAATTACAATGAAGATGATAAATTCTTTACTAAGCAGCATTGCCTTTAACTTGTCCATTTATTTACCTCTTTTTAATTATTCTTCTTAATTATTCTTTTTAGTTACTCTTTTTAGTTATTTTTCTTTGTTCATGTTCTTTATCTATTTATTCTCTATCTATCATTGGTTTCTATCTTTTTTCTATCATTCTTTGTCTGCTTTTCATTACTTATTATTCTTTATCTATTTTTATGCTTCATTACCTTCTTATTACTTATATCTTTTCTTCAGTCAATCTACATAATTGATTCTATAAGTATATATGATATTATACTTTACTATACATTGATTAATCTAGGATAATATGATTACAAATAAAAAGAGTATGTTGTTACATCAATGTCATTTAGTTAAGACATTGCCCTTAGAAGAAACTTCAAATAACCAAGTACTTAATCAGGTACTTGGTTATTTTTTATGCAAAAAAG
>JAEXBC010000520.1 GCA_023457875.1 Bacillota bacterium
CTTTATGACACCTGAGGACGAGGTCATTAGTCGGGAAAATATAGAGGTACTTAGCAAGCATATTTTAAAGGTACTCAGTAAGCTCGAGTGGCAGGTGCTAAGTTTATATATTGAGGGCAAAAACTATCAGGAGATTGCTAAGAACTTGAAAAAATCGCCCAAGTCTATAGACAATGCACTACAGCGGATTAAAAAGAAGCTTGAGGGGATCCATCAGTAGAAAAGCATGAGAAACTAGAAGTACATAGACGTCAAAAACAGCAGATAGAAAATTATCTGCCGTTTTTAGCTGCGTATTAGTAGCAACGTGGAAGTACGTTTTCGATATTGTCAATACGGTTAAGGTTAAAATAGACGATTTTTTGAGTGCAAGGGTTAACGGTTTTGATGAAAGCTTCGCCAATACCTACAATTACAACACACATCTTGCATCCATCTACATTAATAATAACTCTCTGATTTGTTAATTTACAAGCAGCTTCTCTTAAGCTATCTTCGCATAAATGATCGCTATTATTTTGAAATGGGCAAGATACTCCTGTTAAATCAATACTATTTCCGCAATTGCAACTGTGATTAGAATTTCCACAGCTGTTATTATCGTAGTCATGAGCATAGTAATTTCCATTGTTATTTCTACAACAACTCATATTAAGTCCTCCTTATTTCATTCTAAATGGCTTTGTTTAATTAGCATTGAGGCAAACATTCCTCGATGTAATCAATACGATCAAAGTTGAAGTACCTGATATTACCAGAACCAAGCTCTATTGCACGAATATAGCAAGGGCAAACTTGAGAAATGATGACACAGTAACTACAACGGTTGGAGTGAATAATAACTTTTTGATTTACAAGACAAGCTAAGTCATGTTGATATGCCATATATATACCTCCTAAAACATTAATAGTGCAAGTACTTTATAGAGAAGCGGGATAAAACCCGCATTACATTTCTCTAATATAAGGTATGAAACTTTTGGAAGTAATGTTACAAAAAAGTCGAAAATAGTACATCATGGAATAGCTTATTGGACAAGAATTAAAACAACAATCAATAACCTTTTGCATTTGTCGCATAAAATGTTATAATAGCACATATGAATTGAAGCTAACAAAATTAGAAAGGGAGATTCTATCAATGTTATATACAAGTACACGTAAAAAATTGGAGAATATTACAGCTACTAAAGGAATTCTACAAGGTATTTCTGAGGAGGGAGGTTTATTTGTTCCTACTCAATTACCTAAAATGGATTTTTCATTAGAGCAATTAGTAAGTTGGGGCTATCAAGAAGTAGCTTATCATGTTATGAAGCTCTTTTTTGATGAAATAAAAGAGGAAGATTTAAAGCATTGTATTACATATGCTTACGATGATAAATTTGATACAAAAGAAATTGCCCCAGTAGTGCATACAAAAACTGGCAATTTTCTTGAGTTGTTCCACGGACCTACTATTGCCTTTAAGGATATGGCACTCTCTATTTTGCCTTACCTTATGTTAGTCAGCAAAAAGTACAACAATGAAGAAAAAGAAATTGTTATCTTAACAGCTACCTCAGGAGATACAGGAAAGGCAGCATTAGAAGGCTTTGCAGGTGTTGAGGGTACAAGAATTATTGTTTTCTTCCCACAAGATGGTGTTAGTGAAGTTCAAAAACGTCAGATGCTTACAACAGTTGGGGACAATACATTGGTTGTAGGCGTAAAAGGCAATTTTGATGACTGTCAGACAACTGTAAAAGAAATCTTTGCAGATAAAGATTTTGCTAAGGAATTAGATGAGAAGAACTTTAAGTTCTCATCAGCTAACTCCATTAATATAGGTAGACTTGTACCTCAAGTGGCTTACTACTTTGCGTCTTATGGCAAAATGGTAAAAGACGGAAAGCTTAAAATTGGTGAAGTGATGAATGTGGTTGTACCAACTGGCAACTTCGGTAATATCTTAGCTGCTTATTATGCAAAACAAATGGGCTTACCACTTGGTAAATTAATTTGTGCATCTAACACTAACAAAGTACTTTTTGACTTCTTACAAACAGGTACTTATGATAGAAATAGAGAATTTTTCCTAACCAATTCTCCATCTATGGATATACTTATTTCAAGTAACCTTGAAAGACTACTTTACCATATTAGTGGAGAAAATGTAGAGGAAGTATCTAGAATGATGAATGACCTTAAAACAAAGGGTGAGTATACCATTACGGATGCTATGAAGCAAAATTTAGAGGACTTTTATGGTGGCTTCGCAGATGATGAGGTGACTAAAGCATACATTAAAAAGGTGTTTGATGAAGAGGGCTATCTTATGGATACCCATACAGCAGTAGCTTATGCTGTATATGATAAATACCTTGAAGAAACAAAAGATACAACGCCAACTATTATCGTATCAACAGCTAGCCCGTACAAATTTACAAGTAGCGTAATGTGTGCGCTCAATCAAAAATATGAAGGAATAGATGATTTTACATTATTAGAGCAAATGCACGAGCTTATTAAAGGTGACATGCCTAAAGCGATGGATCAAATTGCAACAAGAACGATTCATCATAAAAAGGTATGTGAAGTGAGTGAGATGAAGCAGGTTGTTAGCGACTTTTTAGTATAATATATAATGCTATTTTACCATATAATAAAGTTGAAATACTTTTTATCAAATAGGTGAAAATAAGGAGTGGTAAAAGTGCAGGAAGTAATGTATAATGGTTATGCTAAAGAGGCATTAGAGGCATTATCTAAAGGTGCATTTTTAAGTGTTGCTGATGGCAAAGTAGACAATATCATGACGATTGCTTGGGGAAATATTGGAATAATGTGGTCAAAGCCAGTTTTTACCGTTATGGTAAGATACTCGAGACATACCTATAACCTTATGGAAAAGGCAGATAGTTTTGCTATTAATATTCCTCTAAAAGCACAGCTTAAAGAAGCATTAGTTTTTTGTGGAAGTAAGTCAGGCAGAGACTTTGACAAGTGGAAGGAAACGGGTTTAACTAAGCTTAAGGCAAATAAGATAGACTCGCCGTTAGTCGGTGAATGTGATCTTTATTATGAGTGTAAGCTAATAGGAAAGCAACCACTTGCTAAAGGAATGCTTATACCAGAAGTTGATAGCGTCAATTATGGTAAAGGCGATTACCATGTGCTCTATTATGGTGAAATCGTTGGCACATATTTAAAGTAAGAAAAGGAGAATACTAATGACATTATTTGAAATGTGGAACAATTACGGAGAAGATGCAAAAGAAAGATCTGTAGAAGAATACAAACAAGTTGTAGAAAACTATTTAGGAAGAGAAAGAGATATCTATAGCTATATACTTTCTCATATGGACGAAGTTGTAGAAGGATCTATTGCTGAACTTGGTAAGCGTTTCAAGATGGATGACGTTGAATTTTTAGGCTTTGTAGATGGTATTAATACAAGCTTAATAAATGGAGAATATGATTTAACCAATTTTACAGCAGAATCAACTGTGAGATTAGAATTTGACCTTAAGAAATTATACTGGAATATGTTAGATGCTAAAGCAGAATGGTTATATAACTTACCACAATGGGAAACTCTTTTATCAGCAGAAGAAAAGGCACAGATTAAGAGAGATTATAATAAAACAAAAACAGTAGTTAAAAGCAAAAAAGTAGGTCGTAACGAGCCATGTCCATGTGGAAGTGGTAAGAAATATAAACAATGCTGTGGAAAATAGCTGCTCGAATGAGCAGTTATTTTTTTAAAATAGAAAGGAGCTTATCCATGGATATAAAATGGTCATATTACTTGCTTGCAATTATTTATGTACTCGTAGGTATATTACGTATCATTAATACATTCAGTGCTGCAACTTATAAAAAGAATCATCTAGAGTATAAAAGTGTTTTTTCTATAAAAAAAGATTTCTTTACAACCATGAGTATTGTCTGTGTAGTAATAACCCTTGGCATTAATATCGCTGCAATGGTCGGAGATAGACCTCTTGTTATGAATAGCATAATCATTACCATCTTAGTGATAGGATGCACCGTTCTAAATAGCTTTTACACCATCTATTTTTCTGATAAGGAAGAAAGTATCTATTGGTTAGGCTATCAGCTAAAAGCTGGGGAGATAGAAAGCCTAAAGGTAAAAGAGGGTCATTTTAGAACAATGCTTAACATGACTTTTACAAAAGAAATTGATAGTTATAACTATGCAAAGGTGCTTGTATTTGGACAAAATAAAAAAGAACTACAAGATATCTTACAAAAGCTCACACTCAATAAAAACAAATAGTAGTAAGGGAGCCTATTTTTACAAGTTCATTGTAAAAATAAGGCTTTTTAATATGGCGTTAAATGACAGATCATTTTACTGGTAAAATATAAATGTTAATTTTAAAGGCATAGATGGATTTATAGATTTAAATAATATTAAATAGAGTCATTAAAAATGAGATATTTGGTGCTATTCATGGTGTAACAAAAAAAGCAATTTATTTACTTGCATAATAAATACAAACTTGCTTTATTATTTTAAATTTAGTGGTACAATATAATATGTGATGTAAAAACATGAATTTTAAGAGAGGGACTGTTATGGAAGAAATCATTAAGCAAATCATTGAAATTGATTCTATAGCGCTTAATACTAAAAAATGTAATGAAGAAGCCTTAAAGTCTAGACAGGCTCAATATGAAAAGGAGATTGACTCTTACCGAGAGGAGAAAATAAAAGCTGCAAAGAAAAGAGCTCACGAGATTTATGAACAGATTGTGGAAGCGGGTATAAGTGGACACAATTTAGAGGAAGAAAAATGCAAGAAGAATTCATTGATCGTTGAAAATCGTTATTTGCAAATAGAGGAGGAACTATTAAAGGAAGTATTAAATGAACTTCTGGGGATGGAGGGATAGAATGAATCCTTTTGCAGCATATAGAGCCATTAATACCAAGATACATGGGAAAAGGCGTGTTTTATTAGAGAAAAGTGAATGGGCAAAGGTGGCCGAGTACAAATCAGTTTCACAGATTATAGATTTTCTCAGCAAGAGAGATGGTTATAAGAACATTTTTGCTTTATGCAAGGCAGAAGATATTCGTCGTAGTGATTTAGAAATTATCTTGGATCGAAAGAGTGTAGGTGAGATTGAGCAAATCTTA